>JAUXWL010000335.1 GCA_030680155.1 Anaerolineales bacterium | reverse complement strand
AAAAACTGACGGCGGAGTTCCGTCTCATTTTTGCGCGTGCGATATTCATTCAGGTTTTGCTCGAACGTTTCGACCAGTTGCTTTATTTTGTCAGGCGCTGTCATGGTTGGGTTTCCCTTTGGCTAATTTTACTCCAAGTGATTGTTACTACCGGCAGCAACACAAAAATACATAGCCAGAAAGATAAAACGAGCCGTCACAATGGACGACTCGTTTTTATTTTTCTTTATTTACAGATCAACCTACTTTACCTGCCAATCACACCCTCACCGCATCACTGGCCGGCACATTCACTGTCTCATGCTCTTCGCTGGTGATGCGGTGATCCACCACGCGCAGGTACTTTACGCCGAGCGAGAATGCCAGCAGTCCGTAGGCGATGATGCCCGTGCCTGTCACCCATTCCACAAGGGACGGGGTGTAGCTGGTGTAGGTGACCGTCGCTTCGCCGGGCAGGTAGGAGATGACCGCCAGCAAACCGACGATGTTTGTATCGAAGCGGTAGGCCACCACGCCGCCCACGATCATCGCCAGGCCGAGCATCCGCCAGAAGGGAGACAAACGCGTGGGTCGATAGAGCAGGATGAAGGTCGGAAGAAGCGCGCCGACGAGCATCTCGCCGAACCAGAAGTTGAAGGAGAGCGTCCCCTTGGTGAGCAGTTCAAAGGCTTCCGTCCGGCCGGGTTCGTAGGTGTAGGTCTGGGCGAGCCAGTCCCAAAAGCGGAAGTAGAGATAGCCGATCATCAGATAGCCGAGGAATTGCGCCACGCGCTCGATGAGTCCGTCGCTGATCTTTGCCTTGGGGGTCAGCCGCGCCGAAAGCATGGATGCCAGCAGGGTTAAGGCAATGCCGCCCACGATGGCAGAGAACATGAAGAGGACTGCCATTTCGGGTTTGTACCAGATCGGGCGGGCTTTGATGACGCCATAGACCGCGCCCAGCGAGGATTGATGCAGGCTGGAGAGACCCAGACCGAGGATGGCAAGGAAGGGCGCATAATGATGAACGTGTTCCATCTTTTCTGTGAGTTTTGGAAAGCGTTTTTTGAGCCAATCGAAGGTTGCGAAGATGGGCATGCTTTCCAGCACAAGCACGGTCAGGTAGAGCATGACGCACATGGTCACTTCCCAGAGCAGGGAGTGGGTGTTCCAGTAGACCAGCGCTTTCCAGAAGCGGTCTGGGCGGCCGATGTCCAGGAGGAGCGCCAGCATCGCCATGGTGTAGCCAATCAGACCGACGAAGGTGGCGGTGCGGGCGATGGGCGTGTAGCGTTTGAGTCCAAAGAGGTAGACCCCTGCGCACAAGCTGAATGCGCCTGCGCTGACCGCAATGGCGGAGAGATCGATCGTGATCCACAGCCCCCAGGGGACGCGGTCCGTCAGGTTGGTGATGGACAAGCCCTTCCAGAACACGGTGAGACCGCCGATGAGCGCGCCCAGCAGGAGCACACTGAGAAAGACAAGCCACAATCCCCAGGGTTTGAAGATGTTCTCGCGTATGGTCTTGATAATGGTTTTCATGTCAACTCTCCAACGTCACATCGCGGACGGGGACCACGCCGACGGGCAGGTAATACACGCGGCAGCCCGTGCCTAAATTCTCGCGCAGGCGATAGGATGGATATTTCTTCAATAACTGGCTGACCTGTGAATTCGGGTCGTTCAGGTCGCCAAAGACTCGCGCGCCAGTCGGGCAGATAACACAACAGGAGGGAGTCGCATCATTGTCTAGGCCGGGGGTGAGTCCAAGCGCAAGTCCGCGGTCGATGCGCTGGTAGCAGAAGGAGCATTTCTCCGGCACACCGCGCGGGCGGCGTTCCACTTCGGGGGATCCCCATTCGGGCACGGCAGGATTTTCGCCGTCGAAGGTTTCCCAGTTGAAGGTACGCGCTTCATACGGGCACGCGATCTGACAATAACGACAGCCGATGCACTTGTCGTAATCCATCATCACAATGCCGTCATCCCGATAGTAGGATGCGCCGACAGGGCAGACTTCCACGCAGGGGGCGCGTTCGCAATGCATACAAGGGCGCGGCAGATAGGTCATCTTGCCGTCCACTTTTCCGGCATCCAGCACCTTATTCCATTCGTTTTTTGGGTCGACGTCGTTGCGAGCCTGGCAGGCGAGCGTGCAGTATCCGCATCCGATGCAATTGGATTGGTCGATGACCATTGCCCATTGATGTTCGCCTTTCGCGCCTTCGGAGGCGTCTACTTTTGTAATGGCGCGCGTCCCCGCGGCAACTGCGGCGCCAACTGCGGCGAGTTTGATAAAGTCGCGGCGGCTGACAGTCTGATTACTCATTTTCATCCTCCTTGATATGCTGGCGCTTCACCTCACGGCGGTAGAACTTCTCAAGCCACGGCGCAAGCACGATGCCGCCAGCCAGTCCCAACAAGGCTGCAAGACCCGCATATCCCATCGGGCTGACCGGGGTCGGCTCGGGCGTTACAGCAACTTCCACGACAGGTAATTGAACTGGCACGTTCGCATTTGCGATCACGTCGCCACCCCCAGTGCTGACCGCTTCAGCAGAAGCATGCATCTGCTCGGCATGGCAGGTATTACAGGTATTCAAACTGGCGTTGAAGGAATGATCGGGAACGGTATGCGGCGGATATTCCTCCCGTTGGAGATGATCCAAATGGCAGTCGATACAGGAAACGCCTTCCTGATGATGTTTGGTATAGGGGAATTCCATGCTGGCTTCGCGGTGACAGTTTATGCATAACTGGGAAGCATCCTGATACCCGGAACCGTCACGCGCCGTGGTGAACTTCAAGGAAGCGCTGTGCGCATCGTGACAGGTCGTGCATTCCATGCCGCGCGCATAATGAGTGCTGCCTTCCCATTCACCCCAACCGAAACGGGCATCGCTATGGCAGCGGGCACATAGCTCCGGACTGTCGTTAGTAGTAAAGGTCGTCTTGGGGTGGTCGCCGCCCTCATCCACGTGGCAGGCGGAGCAGCTCACGCCGTCCGCCTCCCAGGTGGCAGTTGCGGGATCAAACCCCGTGGCATGACAGACCAGGCAGGCGCCGGGCTTCCCCTGTTTCTCCCAATCCATTAAGAATGTTGAACTGGTCCCGGATTGTCCATGCGGGCCGCTCATCCATTTGGTTTGAAACTCGGAATGACATTCGGTGCAGTCATCATCGTTCATCTGGGCATGGTTTTCCACCGGCGGGTTGACCCCATCCTGGGCATCCACTACCACCAGCGTAATCCCTGCAAATGCAAGGGCGAAAAACAACGCGATCAAAATTCGATTTAACCAGGAAAACATTTTTGCATCTCCTTATTAAGTGTGCGCGTAACGACGCGAATCAGGCACAGGCATCTCGCGAAACGCTTCGCAGTTCAGGCAGTTTTCTTGCAAATGACCGTTCGGCAGGCGGCGCGCCTGCCAGCACGGGAGTTCTCCGGAAGCCAGCCGCGCCCTCATTTCATCCACGGAAATTCCCTCATCTTTCCAGCAGGGCATTTCCTCTTTTACAAGCAGGTTTCGTTCCTGCTCGGCTTCCGCCTGCCAGCGGGCATCCAGACGGCGAAGCGTCACCACAACCAGCGCCGTCAACGCCAGCGGGACCGCCAGTCGCAGCGCAGCGCCAGTCACGACAACGAGAATAGTAGTTAGAGCATCCATGGCATCCTCACGATTTCAACCAATAATTGATCTGTCGGCGGCGAACCCATTCCCCAACCAGTAACAGCAAACCGAACGGGATGACCAGACGGGCAAGAAACAGGGTTATGATGATTTCAGTACCGTTCATGGCGATCTCCTTTCTCTATCTTGCCTATAGGATACGACTTCCTTAAAATAAAGTAAATTCGGCTCGCTCCCCATCTTGGATCAAGGACTCACGCATCTTTCCCCGCCCAAACCTGCGGCATCCACCCCACACATTCCCCACGCCGATGGGGGATTCACCCCA
>JAUXWL010000333.1 GCA_030680155.1 Anaerolineales bacterium | reverse complement strand
GGGAAGCCATGCCGCCCAATCGAGGATGTATTCATCGAGCAAGACCCAGAGCGGGGTGAGGAAAATGCCCAAGCCAACAGCGAGCAGGCTCAAGCCGCGTCCGCGATGCGAGCGGAAATAGATGCCCACACTTTCGGGGTGGATATCCACAAACGGCAGGAGGAACAATCCAACAATGGCTATTGAGGGGATGAGAATTGCGCCCACCAACGGATGGAAGTGCAGCAGCAACTCCTGCAAACCCATGAAATACCACGGCGCTTTGGCAGGGTTGGGTGAAACGTCTGGGTTGGCAATGCCCTCAAGCGGCGCGGGCACGAACATGGCAAAGATGAGCAGGGCGGCGATCCATGCCAGGGCGTAGATCAATTCCTTACGCACCAGATTGGGAATGGTGGTGACGCGTTCGGGCTTTTCTTCTTCCGCCGTGGGTGTGAGCGACTTTGGCAGGGTCAGCCCGCCGTCTTTGCGGACGCGCCAAAAGTGGTACATCATCAGCCCAAAAATGGAAAGCGGCAGGATGGCAATATGCAGCGAGTAGAAGTTGAGCAAGGTGCGCGCGCCGACTTCAGGTCCGCCTAATACAAGGCGGCTCAGACTTTCACCGATAAGCGGCACATAACTGATGATGCTGGTGCCGACAGTGATCGCCCAGAACGCGAGTTGATCCCACGGCAGCAGGTAGCCGGTAAAGTTTGCACCGACAATCAGCAGCAGCATAAGCACGCCGATCAACCAGTTGACCTCACGCGGCGGGCGGTACGCGCCTGTGGCAAAGACTCGAATGAGATGCAGGACAGCGACGACGATCAGCAGGTTGGCGCTCCAATGATGGATGTTGCGGATGAGTTCACCGAACCAAACGTTCGAGCGCAATTCAAGAATATCGAGATATGCCTGCGGTACGGAAGGCGTGTAATTGTTCAAGAGGATGATGCCCGTCAGACCCAGCATGGTCATTAAAACGGCGGACAGCCCGCCCAGACCCCAGGTGTACGTCCAGCGCAGGGTGGTGACGGGCACTTTGGATGGATGCAGGTGCAGGATCAGGCTATCCACCACCATGCGGATGCGCCCGCGATCATCGCTGGGGAATTCTTTTGGCATCAATCGCGCGCGCAGGCGTTCTGTCAAAGTGACGGGATGGGTGTTTTCTTCTGGCATGAGGTTACTCCAGTGGGTTGCAGAATTTGTCTCTTTTTATCAAGCCTGCATATACATGAGAGCAAGAAGGTGTGAAGATTTTGTAAAGAGGAATATGTTAAAAGTTTTGCGCGATCTTGCCGCTCCTTTTACATATCCTTTACATTGGGTGGCTATCATCAGGGCAAGTTGGATGACAAAGCATCCACATTCAAATTAACAGACTCAAGGAGAAAACCCCATGATGCGCAATATCTTAATCGGAACCTTCGCTTCCATCCTCGTTGTGGCAATTGGCACGGCTGCATACAACGTCATCGGTGTACAGGCGGCAGATGTCTCTGAACCTACAACTGTCAATCTGACTCAATCACAGCCTGAAACCGTCACCCAAGACCATGCCGCCGAACTTGCCGCCATTCCACCCGCCGACCTGAGCGCGGAAGAATCCGCCGCGCTGCTCTATATGTATGAAGAGGAAAAACTGGCGCGGGATGTCTACAACACACTCTTCATGGTTTGGAATATCCCTACCTTTCAGAACATCGCCGCCAGCGAGCAGATGCACATGGACTCGGTCCAATCCCTGCTGGATCGTTACGCTCTGACTCCCCCGCTGCTGGGCGCTGGTTCCTTTGCCGACCCTACCCTGCAAGGACTCTACAGCACGCTTGTCGCGCAGGGCAGCCAATCCATTGCCGAAGCGCTCAAGGTCGGCGCTGCCATTGAAGAGATCGACATCCTCGATCTACAAACCCGCCTTGCTTTCACCAACAATGCCGATATTCAACTGGTCTTCAATAATCTGGTCAACGGCTCGAACAACCACTTGCAAGCCTTCGTCTCTGCCTTGCAAAACCAGACGGGCGAAATCTACCAGTCGCAGTACCTGAACGCCGAACAATATGCCGCCGCGCTTGCCGCGACCCAGGGCAATGGCTATGCAGGAAGTAATGGAAACAGACAATCTGGCGTGAATGGCAATGGGCAAAATGGCATTCCGCAAGTGCAGGCGCAGGATAACCTAAGCGACCTCAGCGCCATGCACGGTACGGTCTCGGCATACGCCTACGGCACATTGACCATCGTCACCGATGATGGTCAGACGGTGGGCATTCAACTTGGCAACAGCAATTACGTCACCAGTCTGGGATTCGCTCCGCAGGCAGGGCAGGGCGTGACCGTCATCGGCTTCCCCGGCGACCAGGGCTTGTTCAGCGCCACCAGCGTCGCTGTGGATGGCGGCGCGACGTACACCTTCCGCGAAAGTACGGGACGCCCGGCTTGGGCTGGAGGCAAAGGTAACGGCGGGGGCGGAAACCCATAACGTATAGCAAAGTCCCCGACTTGAACTCAAGTCGGGGACTTTTTTCTTGATACACCCTTTTGCTATTCTTCAGCAAATACAAACTATGGAAAAACTCATCAGCAATTCCAAATCTAAAATTGTGTAGAAGGCAAAGATGCCAAACCTTAACGCAAAGACGCAAGGCCGCAAGGCTTTTTTAGGATTGCCCCTGCGCCAGATGGTACTCTTGCCGATTCCGTCGAGGAAAGGTCAAA
>JAUXWL010000332.1 GCA_030680155.1 Anaerolineales bacterium | reverse complement strand
ATTTTGACCTTTCCTCGACGGAATCGGCAAGAGTACCATCTGGCGCAGGGGCAATCCTAAAAAAGCCTTGCGGCCTTGCGTCTTTGCGTTAAGGTTTGGCATCTTTGCCTTCTACACAATTTTAGATTTGGAATTGCTGCTTTTTCCAAGATTTATCTCCCGCACGTTTCGATTTGCGATCATAAGCCTTGTTATATCACCTTCTCCAGCCTAATTTAGATGCGTTTGCCCTGCCCGGAATAGGGTGCGAAGCTTCCCGTGTGCATGCAAAACATGTCAGGCAATTTGCTCCCTGCGCCGTACCCATATCTGGGCATACATCCCCGGCGCAGGGTTTCTCGCAAAACGCCGCCGAGGACGGCGGCTTGAGCGACTGCCGCTGACAACCTTTGCGTGCATACAGCTTCCCCCGCAACCTTGACACAGAACAAGCGTTCGAGTATTATTCCTAGCACAAATGAGCGAAGAATGCTCACCCGCGCCGGCAAACTGGCAGGAGGCACAATATGATGATGGTTAGAAAAAGCAAAGGACTGGGCGAACGTCACCAGAAAATTCTGGATTTCATCGAAGCGTACCAGCGCGAACACAAACACCCCCCCTCCATTCGTGAGATCGGGGAACATTGCGATATTTCATCCACATCCGTGGTGAATTATTACCTCGACCAACTCGAGAAGGCAGGTCACATCGAGCGTGACCGCAAAATCTCACGCGGGATGCGGTTGATGAACAACACTCCGCTTGGCGATATGCTGCGCGTGCCTGTGATGGGCGTCATTCAAGCTGGTGAACCCATTCCCATCCCACCCTCCGATTTCAACCCCTTTACCGCCGAAGACTCGGTGGAGATTGCCTCCTCCCTGATGCCCGCCAGGGAAAAAGGCAAGGACCTGTTCGCCCTCCACGTACGGGGAGAATCCATGATCGATGCCATGATCAACGACGGCGATATCGTCATCCTCAAACCTGCACAGGAAGCCCGCAACGGCGAAATGGTCGCAGTCTGGCTTTCAGACAAGAACGAGACCACCCTCAAGTACTTCTACAAGGAAAAGGACGGCTACCGCCTCCAGCCTGCAAATCCCACCATGAAACCGATCATGATCAAGAAGAGCGAGCCGCTGGAGATCAAAGGCAAGGTCGTCATGGTCATCCGCAAGGTTGACCGCCAGGCAGCGTAGATAAAGACCAGAATCAAAAGAGACCATCCTGATGGATGGTCTCTTTTTTATTCCAGATGGACTACTCGACGACGACGTTCGCGCCGGCTTCTTCGAGCTTCTTCTTGGCATCCGTTGCGGCATCTTTGCCAACAGCAGATAGAACCTTGGCGCCAGCGGTTTCAGCCAACGCCTTGGCTTCACCAAGACCGAGGGAGGTCAACTGACGAATAACCTTGATGACGTCGATCTTCTTGGCGCCGGGGTCCTTGATGACCACATCGAACTCGGTCTTCTCTTCAACGGGTTCAGCGGCGGCAGCGACGCCCGCAGCAGCAACAGCCACAGGCGCGGCGGCGGAAACGCCCCACTTCTCTTCGAGCTTCTTTACCAGGTCAGCCGCCTCGAGGACGGAGAGTGTGGAAAGTTCTTCCACGAGTTTTTCGAGCTTGTCAGACATTGTTTAGCACTCCTTGCTAGTATTGTTGATTGAATTGCGAGAGATCTCTCGCCGAAAGTTTTTAATATTACGCGGCGGCGGGAGAACCACTCTTCTCCGTGAACGCCTGAACAACGGCTGCCAACCCGCGAGCGGGTTCGGCAATGGTGCGGACGAGTTTGCCAGCAGGAGCCTGCAAGACGCCCAACAAGGTCGCGCGCATAACAGGCAGCGGCGGCATGTCGGAAAGCATCTTCACCTGTGCGGCGTCGAGAGCCTTACCGCCCATGAAACCGCCCTTCACCTTAACGAATTCGTTGCCTTTTGTTGCATCGGTCAACGCTTTCGCAGTGGAAGCGGGGTCTGTAAATGCGAATGAGATCGCGGTGGATTTCACCAGATAATCCTGGGGAATTTCCATGCCGTTCTCCGCAAACACACGACGGGCTAACGTGTTCTTGATCACATGAAATTCACCGCCTGCTTCGCGGATCTTCGCGCGAATGTTATCGAGGGATTTCATGTTCACGCCGCTGTATTCCACAAGGATCACAGCCTCACTGCGCTTGAGCCAGTCTGCATACAGGGCTTGCACTTCTTCCTTACGTTGCTTCGAGATTGCCAAAGGGATTTACCTCCTTTCAAAAAAAGTCTTTGCCACTTTACGCAGGCAAAGACTTTTCGCATCCCAGGAGGGCATTGCTATAGTCTCCACCTGAGCGGGGAATTAAGCTCCTGCGTGGTCACAAACATTCGCACGGACCTATCGCAATGAGCGCCCGCCGTCACTGGCGAAGTGGGTTTTCGGATTAAACGAGTATCGCTACCCGGCTCCTTCAATATGTTCGCTGGGATCGGCTTTCACGCCAGGTCCCATGGTGCTGGCAATGGTAATACGTTTCACGAAATTACCCTTCGCGCCAGAGGGGCGGGACTTGTTGATCGCATCCATCAATGCCACATAGTTCTCAAACAGTTTATCGGCATCAAACGAAACCTTGCCGATGGAAACGTGAATGTTATTGGTCTTATCAAGACGGTATTCCACACGGCCAGCCTTGGCTTCCTTAATGGCGCGCTCCATATCCTGGGCAGAGACCACCGTACCAGCCTTCGGGTTCGGCATCAAACCGCGCGGACCAAGCACACGACCAAGACGACCCACCTTACCCATTGCATCCGGTGTAGCGATGGCAACATCAAAGTCCAACGAGCCGCCTTCGATCTGCTTCATGGATTCATCATCATCCGCCACAAAATCAGCGCCGCCAGCGCGGGCTGCCGCAGCGCCCTCGCCCTGGGCAAAGACCAAAACGCGAACGGTCTTGCCAAGTCCGTGAGGCAGAACCACCACATCGCGCAACTGTTGGTCAGCCTGGCGCGAATCGAGTGTGGTGCGCATGTGAATCTCCACCGTCGCATCAAATTTGGTGATGCTGGTTTCCTTCGCAAGCGCAACCGCCTCGCGGGCGGGATATACCTTGTCAATATCAACTTTGGCGGCTGCCGCCAGATATTTCTTTCCGTGTTTAGCCATTTTATCCTCCGTGGTGCAAGCGGTTGGCAAAAGCCAACCTCCCACAAAATTATTCGGTTACAGTAATGCCCATCGAACGGGCGGTACCTTCAACCTGTTTCATCGCGCCTTCAAGCGTAATCGCATTCAAGTCTTTCATCTTCAACTCAGCGATTTCCTTCACCTGAGTGCGGGTCACCTTGCCGACCTTTTCCTTGTTAGGAACGCCGGAACCCTTTTCGATCTTCGCAGCTTTGCGGAGCAACACCGCGGCAGGCGGGGTGCGGAGCACAAATGTGAACGATCCATCAGAATAGATGGTAATTTCCGCGGGAAGAACCTCACCCGGGCGGTTGGATGTACGGGCGTTGTACTCCTTACAGAACGCCATGATGTTGATACCATGGCTCGCCAGCGCGGGACCAACAGGAGGCGCAGGATTTGCCTTGCCAGCCTCGAGCTGAAGACGAACAATTGCTTTTAACTTCTTTGCCATTTTGACTTAACTCCTTGTACCAATTCATTGGTACTTCGTGGTTTTAGCGGGTCATATGGGAGACCCTCCCACCGCATCAGGCTAACGAGTGAGCCTGCTACTGTCCATTGAAGATTACTTAATCTGAAGCCTTTTCCTATGACTTCTCGACCTGCAGGAAATCCAGTTCCACGGGCGTTTCGCGCCCAAAGAAACTCACCATCACGCGGACCTTGGTGCGCTCCATATCGATCTCGGAGACCATCCCGCGGAAATCATTGAACGGGCCATCCACAATGCGCACACGCTCACCCACTTTGAACGTTACCTTGACGGTGGGCGCTTCAGCTTCCATGCGCTTGACGATCTGGGCAACTTCTTCGGGGCGCAAGGGCGTAGGGCTGTTGCCCATGCCGACGAAGCCAGTTACACCAGGAGTGTTACGAACCACATACCAGGATTCTTCCGAGAGAGCCAGATTTACCAACACATAACCGGGGAAGATATGGCGTTCCACCGTGCGGCGCTTGCCATCCTTCACTTCGATCTCTTCCTGGGTCGGGATGACCACATCGAAGATCCTGTCCTTCATGCCCATCGTCTCGATGCGCTGCTCCAGATTGTGGCGGACCTTGTTCTCGTAGCCCGAGTAACAGTGGATCACATACCACGCTGGTCCTTCAACAATCGTTTCGACAACGGGCAGATTGGACGGAATCTGTGCCTCGGGCGCAGCAGCAGGTGTCGGCTCTGAAGAAGAGGCGGAATCAACAACATCCGCAGGGGCGGACTGTTCCTGCTCCTCGGCTTGCTCTTCCATCGGTTCCTGTTCAGACTGCTCTTGCGGTTCCGGTAAATCCATTAGATTCCTCGATTCAAATTACAAGCCAAGGACAAGCCCCAGCAACTCACTGGCGAAGAAATCCATGCTGGCAAGGAAAATACCCACCACAACCATTACCAAAAGCACAAGGCCGGTCAGGCGCTTGGCTTCGGGCCATGTGGGCCAGCTAACCTTGCGAAGTTCGCCCGTGGTTTCACGGAAGTAACGCTGGATGGCGTTCTCTTTGTTCTTGACCTTCTTTGCTTTCTCAGCCAAGGGAATGCTCCTTCGTTCTCATAATTACGGCTAAAACGCCGCGGGGCGCGGCGTTGCCTTAGGCAGGCCAGGTAGGACTTGAACCCACAACCGCTCGTTTTGGAGACGAGAGCTCTGCCAATTGAGCCACTGGCCTAAGTTTAGTTGGGTGGTTCTCTCGTTCTGTAGTTTCATAGTTCAACTACCCAACTATTAAACCACCCAACCAATTAACTACTTGGTTTCGCGATGTACTGTGTGCTTTCTGCAACGCGAACAGTACTTCTTGAATTCTAACCGATTAGGGTCGTTACGACGATTCTTCTCGGTGGTGTAATTTCGCTCTTTGCAATCATTACACTGCAGGGTGATCACAGGGCGAACATCTTTCTTCTTGGAAGCCATTTTACTACCTTACTTTCAGACCTTCGGGTTACGCGATGATCTTGGTAACGACACCCGCACCGACGGTCAGACCGCCTTCACGGATGGCGAACTTGGAACCCTGTTCAAGCGCCACAGGCACAATCAATTCGACCGTCAGGTTGACGTTGTCACCCGGCATGACCATTTCCACTCCTTCAGGAAGTGTGATGTCACCGGTCACATCCATCGTGCGGATGTAAAACTGCGGACGGTAGCCGGAGAAGAACGCCTTGTGGCGTCCGCCTTCTTCCTTCTTCAACACGTACACTTCCGCCAGGAATTT
>JAUXWL010000331.1 GCA_030680155.1 Anaerolineales bacterium | reverse complement strand
GATTTTGACCTTTCCTCGACGGAATCGGCAAGAGTACCATCTGGCGCAGGGGCAATCCTAAAAAAGCCTTGCGGCGTTGCGTCTTTGCGTTAAGGTTTGGCATCTTTGCCTTCTACACAATTTTAGATTTGGAATTGCTGACGTAAGTCCTGCTCGCCTGCACAAAAAACAGTCCCGCCTCTCGACGGGACTGCCTGCTAATCTTTACTTGCCAACAACCCATCCAAAACTTTGGACTCAGGCGGCTTCCCATCGATACGGCTTCGCCAGTCCGGGAAGGCGTCCTCCTCGCACAGCGTCCCCTTTGGAGAACATCATGAAGGAAGAAAATAACTCTCCCTACGCAAAATTACTTTCCGACCCTGAAAGGGTCGCATGATTATAGTTTTGAAGGGCGATGAAAACCCAACCCCGAAGGGGTGTCATAGACTGTGAAATTCATGTCATCCCTTCGGGATTGAACTGCGTAAGGCGAGATAATCATTTACGCTCCTTGCCGCTATACCCAGCGCGGTCACAAACTGCGCTTATTTAGAGAGGGGAAAGCGCAGTTTGTACCCTACGGGCATCATATGACCGTGGGCATTATATAAGCCAACCGCTATTTATCCTGAATTTCCGCCGCCCGCAGCGTATTTGCCATCAGCATCGCAATCGTCATGGGACCCACACCGCCGGGAACGGGGGTAATGAAGCCAGCCACTTCCTTCGCTTCCGCAAAATTCACGTCACCGACCAGTTTCTGTCGCGGCTTGCCGGTCTTCTGGCTGATGACCGGGGAGCCGTCTTCATTCAGCATCGGGATGCCGTTAATGCCCACGTCGATGACCGCGGCGCCCGGCTTGATCCAGTCGCCGCGCACCATTTCCGCGCGCCCGATGGCGGCAATGATGATGTCCGCATCGCGCAGCACAGCGGGAATGTCCTTCGTCTTCGAATGGACGACTGTCACTGTGGCGTTTTCCTTGATAAGCAACAGTGCGGCAGGCATACCGACGATGTTCGAACGTCCCAACACCACTGCATTCGCACCTGCGATCTTCACACCGGCTTCTTTCAAAAGGTAAATACACCCATAGGGTGTGCATGGCACGAACAGCGGTTCGCGTCCCTTTTGCGCCAGACGACCGAGGTTGATCGGT
>JAUXWL010000329.1 GCA_030680155.1 Anaerolineales bacterium | reverse complement strand
TCTCGGTGGGTGTGACCGTCGGTGTGAATGTGGGCGTAAATGTGGCGGTCTCAGTGGGTGTGATCGTCGGTGTGAATGTGGCAGTGGATGTGGGTGTCTCGGTGGGTGTGACCGTCGGTGTGAATGTGGGTGTGGATGTGGCGGTCTCAGTGGGTGTGGATGTGGCGGTCTCAGTGGGTGTGGATGTAGCGGTCTCAGTGGGCGTGATTGTCGATGTGAATGTGGGTGTGGATGTGGGTGTCTCGGTGGGTGTCTCGGTGGGTGTGACCGTCGGTGTGAATGTGGGCGTGGATGTGGGTGTCTCAGTGGGTGTGATCGTCGGTGTGAATGTGGGCGTGGATGTGGGTGTCTCGGTGGGTGTGATCGTCGGTGTGAATGTGGGCGTGGATGTGGCTGTTGCCGTGGGTGTGAATGTGGGCGTGGATGTGGGTGTCTCGGTGGGTGTGTCCGTGGGTGTGAATGTGGGCGTGGATGTGGCGGTCTCGGTGGGTGTGACCGTCGGTGTGAATGTGGCAGTGGATGTGGCTGTTGCCGTGGGTGTGAATGTGGGCGTAAATGTGGCTGTCTCGGTGGGACCCAGGTATAGATACCCGAATCCGTCCAGGTTGTTTCCCGATAATTCCCAACTGGCAGCATCGAAGTACAGTTCGGAGGAGTAATTGCAGGCAGTTGCTGATCCCAGCGCGGTGGGAGAACAAATGAAGACATCGCCGCCTATGCCGATCAAGCCTGGCACGCTGAAACTACCAAGCGTCGATAGGTAAATATCTCCATTGACCACATCGAGACCGTCAATATCTTCGCTGCCGCTTTCCCCAAGCCCAACATTGGAGCCATCGAAGTACAACTCCCAGGTCCCGCTGGTGGACTCGCCCAATGAAGTGGGTGTGAACGCCAGAATATCTTCATCCCTTGCGCCGCTTACGCCGGGGACGGTTGGATTGCCGGTCGTCGAGATCAGGATCCGCCCATCAGAAAGGACGCTGATGGCGTCAACGTTCTCGGTGTCTGTATCCAAACCGACATTGCTGCCCTTAAAGTACATGCTGAAAACACCGGCAGTATTTTCTCCAAGGGAGGTGGCGTCGAAACGGACAATGTCCTGGGGGGCAACAGACAGACCGTTAAGTGTCACCGAACTGCTGAACGTCATCAGGATGGTATTTTCATTCAAGACCGAAAACCCATAGGTATCGGGGGTAACGCCAACATCCGAGCCGTCGAAGAATATGCTCCAGGTCAGACCATCGAAGCGCACGATGTCCTCATCTGCGAAGGACAAGCCGTCCACTATGCCATTGCTGGCAAACGACGCATAAAGCGGGTTTGCGGATCGCAGCGGCGTGGGGGTGGCAGTCGGTGTGGAAGTCGGTGTAAATGTGATTGTGGGCGTAAAAGTAATGGTCGGTGTGTTACTGGGTGTTGGCGATGGACCAGTCGTTGGGGTATTACTCGGTGTGGCAGTGTTCTGGGTATTCCCCAACGAAATTTCCCACCACTTGCCATCGTTTTCAAAGGGATCTGTGCCATTATCCACGCCGCGGCTGACGATATAGATATTCTTGACACCCGTATTTTGGCTGCTGGGAGCGTACGTAACCCCGGAACGTAAACCATACGAGTCCATAAAAGACAGGTCATAAGCACGCAGAAGCGCGCCGGAGGTTGTCACCTCTCCCAAATATTGATCGCTTTTTTTCGTGCTGATGATGAAAAGTGTGCCGGAATCCGCGTTATAGGCGATCCCTTCGAGATCGGTAAAACCAAGGGATAGTGTGTCAAAGTTTGTGACAGGCCCATCGTCGCCGCCACCCAGCGCCCCGTTAGGTCCGAGGCTGAACATCCAGACTTCCGCATCGGCGCCGCCGGCGATGTAGAGCGTGTTGTTCCCGTATGCCACATCTTCAACGTCCGTCGAAAATTTGATGGTAGTGACAGTATCGTCGCCGGTACAGTAAACCCCGTCTGGCCCGATGTCTACTTCATGGATCTTCCCTCCTCCACTGTCATCTGAAATGTAGAAGCGGTTGTTATTGGGGTTGATCGCGATCCCCGTAGGCTCATTCGAATACGCAATTGTGTTGCAGGTGGAGATCAATGTGCCGGAGGTGGTTGCATCGAAAACATTTGCCCCCGCCCAATAGGGCGGCATTTCCTCCACTTCGCTGTCAACGACCAGGAGGCGACCAGTCAGGGGCCAGTAAGCGATGCCACCCGGGTCCGGCGAGGAGGGCGACCATGCCGCATTCGAAGTATCAACAGTTCTCACCAGTGTGCTCGGCAATAACGTTGTTCCAGGTGGAAGCGCCATGGGCTCCATCAGCGCCAGTTCGATAATACTTCCGCTTGAAGATGTCGTTTGCGCTTTCGATGTCCGCGGGCGGTCGGAGATTGCCTGCTGTCCGCCGTCGAGGATGAAGAGGTTCATATTGAACGGGTCGTCTGTGATGTCACCGCTCGGCGCGAAGAGCAGCCCGCGCGGGTTCTTTAATTGCAGGGAACCCAGGTCGTACACAGCCACCTTTTGAGCGGAGTCTGTAATTTCATACAACCTGCGGTTATCGGGATCAAGAAGATATAAATGCCCATTGCCCGGGTTGAATGCGATGCCCTGAAACCGCGCGGCTCCCAATGGATTAAGATTGACGCGCGTCACCCGTCCTTCACGCAGCGCGTCATCCCCGTCAAACCCGGCGTCTGTTGACGAACTGACAATCACAAGCTGGTTCCCCCGCGCATTCAGGATGAACAGGCGCCCCGTATGCGGGTCAAAGGTTATGCCGCTGGCCGTTGTGATATTCAAGGAGCCGACATTATGTTGGCGAATGGCAGCGGCAGATGTTATCGGCAATCCGTTTTCATTCACCCCAAACTCCTGCAATTGGGAATTGCCATTATTCATGGCGAACAATCGGTTGGCTTGCGGGTCGAAAGTCACATTGCGGGCATTTTCCACAGGGATGTTGAGACCCTGTGTGTCGAATTCCTCTTTCCTCATTCCAATACCGGTGATGTTCCCGTTCCCCCTCCAAAGCAGAAAGGCGTTTGAATTTGGAGAGAACACAAAGCCTGCCGGGTTTTCCAACCCATAATCAGCCGTATCGATGGAACGCACCTCATACCAGGGGCTGTCCGCTTGTTGGGCAGAGGCGATATAGCCTGCCGTTGGCACGATCAACGCAACCAGAATCGGGAGGATCAAAAAAAATCGAAATGATTTTTTCCACCTGCCGATATGCGCGCGTGCCTTTTTGTATATCTCTAGATTAAACATATTGTTCCTCTTTCTCCGACACATTCTCAACAGATAAAAGGCGGGAATGAGGGATGGGTTCACCACGTTTGATCTTGCGCGCATTCAACATCGTCCACGCAACCATTCGCATCAAACTGGACGGGAGAAGCTGCCCATGGAACCTGAACATTTCCCCAGCCGACAATTTGACAGGCTCACGTTGATAACCAAGCTGATCCATGTGACTTCCGGTGAACATTTGAATATATAGAATCTCCACATTTGTAAGAACCTCACGAAAACGTCCGATCGGTTTTGTTGAGATATTGCCCGGCTCGATCTTCTCAAATGAACTATTCCCACCTGTGTCATTATGTTCCGCCGCCCCGCTCATCGACAGCATCTCAGGACTGTATTCCTCGTCAATGAATGCGCAAATATTCTTTAGCGTTGCCTCAGGGCTGCCCGCCAGATCCTCAAAGCGGATGATCTTGTAGCGCTCCGGGTGGCGGTTCTGGTTGGCAAGCGCCTTCCGCATCGAAAACAACCATCGCCCGGTAGACCCGCCCAGGCGCGGATTATCCTTCCCATGCCGCTTACGGACGGATGCATACCGATCGCGCGGGTCGCGCGTCATCTGGATGATCCTGGCATTCGGGTATTCACGGAAAATGCGGTCTGCATAATGTTCCGTATGCAGCGATTTATCTCCCCAGCGCAGTTTGCCAGCCCGTTCAGCATGGTGCAAATGGAAAAGGGAAAATAACCGCCCATAGGTGGGTTCGCCTTCCAGAAATTCACGGCGAATCCGCTGCGGATCAGGCTGGAGATGTCTCATACGGTTATAGTAAACCATATCCATCAGGCAGCGTTCCAAATTTTCATTTTCGCGCAGATCGCCATAGCGCTCGTGAAAATACCGCCACATATTCGTCCGCCTGACCATGGATATATTCGGATGCGAGGCAAGCAGCGCAAACATCAAACTCGTGCCGCTTCGGTCGGGTCCTGCGATGAAAATTGGGGCTTCTGTATTCATGGGCAATTCCTCAAAAATGGTTTCAACTCGTTCGAGAACCGTCAGCCAGTAAATTCTGATACAGGGAAATGTAGCGGTCGGCAACACAGTCGAGGCTGTAGCGGCTCTCCACGGTCCGGCGTGCGGCGCTGCCTACCCGTTCCCGCAGATCAGACCGATCCAATAATGACGATGCGGCATCCGCCAGGGAAAGGGCATCGCCGGCGGCAAACATCAAACCGTTGGCTTCATGCTCGATGACATCCTGATTGGCTGGGATGTCCGAAACGATGACGGGAAGTCCGCACGTCATGGCTTCGAGCAGGGCATTGGAATGACCCTCGGCGCGGGAGGGGAGGATGAAAATATCTGCGTGCTGCAAATGCTCAAAAACCTGCCTGCTCATTCCCATAAAATCCACCTGTTTTGCAATATCCAATTGTTCGGATAATCGGATTAAGTTTTCGCGCAGCGGTCCATCGCCAAGCAATTGGAGGCGGATATGCAGGTTTGGGTATTGACCGCATAATTTTTGGAACGCTGTAAGCAGAACATCCAATCCCTTCTGTTCATGGAGCCGCCCAACGAAGATCAAACGGACGGGATCGTGCAAGGCATAGTCAGGTTTCATCGGGATCGAATCAACTTCAACTCCATTTGGTAATTGAATGATTCTTTCCGCTGAGACACCGGCGGAAATTAATTCCTCAGAAATTGCGCGGCTTGTAGCGATAAAACGATCACCTTTCAAAACGAGCGGCAAAAGATAGCGCGACAATGGCAATTGCTGACCGACCCGCATCTTCTGGATGTCGCTTGCCTGACCGCTATTCGCCAGTTTGATCACCACCTTGCGACGGAACCAACGGGATGCAAGCACGGCAACTGCGGCGTGGTAGTTAAATCCATGTACATGCAAAACATCGTACTCGGCACGCCGACGCCACAAATAAAAAAACAGGGAGAGCATGTAAAGATACCCGCCGAAGCGCCGCAATCCCTTGATCCCGAACATCTCCCACAGCGTTTGGTTGCGGAAAACAGAAATGCCCTCCAATACCTCCTGCTGGGATGTGCCGCGAAACCACCAGCCGGTCACGATCCCCACATCCACATGTTTTTCTTTTAGGGCTTTCGCCAGTTTATGCGCCTGTCTTTCCGTTCCGCCCACCCACGGATGGAACAGCCGCACCACCATTTGCACACGCATCAGATCGAAACCGTATTGTTCAAACGCAGCAATGTGTCGCGGTTCTGCACGACCCACTCTGCCTGGCGCACGGCATCACGGGCGGAGATCAACTTGCGGGCGGGTCCGCCCGTCTCGAAATAGGAATTCCAATAGATCAGCGAAGCCCGCAGTTTGTGGAATCTCCACACGAGGGGCAAATACTGCCACTCATCGCCGCCGATCGGACCTTCGGATTGATAGCCTTCCAGAAAACTTCGGATACTCTCGAAGTTATACACACCGCCGCCATACCGCAAACGAGACAAGGCTGATACCAGGTCACTCAGCCGCCACTCAAGCCGCGAAGATTCAAAATCAAGCGGCGTGACCGTATCCCTGCGCCGGTCAAAGACGACATTGTGCAAGCCGTAATCGCCATGAATGATCAAACGCGGCAGTGCAGACTGACGCAGGGTTTCATCCAACTGTCCCAGTTCATCAAGGACGCGACTGCAATTTTGCACCAGCCAGTCGGCATGGACTTTATCCTCGCTGTTCAACCCCTGCGATCTTTCCTTCATCTCATCCACTTTCGCGGAATGCCACGCCAGATCCCGCCGCCAGCCTTCCGTGTGGGATACAAATCCCAGATGATGCGACCCTTCGGGCAAAAATCCATCCAGCGCGTGGTGCAGGCGTGCCAGCGCCTTGCCTGCGATGTTCATCAATTTATAACGATACACAGGCGTGACAAAACTCAATGAATAATTTTCCCCATTCACAAAATCGAACAGCGCATAATTCCCGCTCTCAAGGCTGACGAACGAATCGCCGTTCGGGGTCACGCTCAGGCGCGGCGCAGGGAAGTTCAATTCCGCAAGGCGCTCCAAAATAGAATGACTGTACACAAGGGCTGGACGTTCAAGCCGCGCCCGATACCGCTTCAAGACCTTCCTGCCCGTTGACGTATTCAACAGCAGGTTGCGAGTCCGCCTGCTCAGCGGCAGATTGGAGGGAGGTTCGAGTAACTCCATGCCAAAACGATCCAGCACGGTTTTCACCGTCTCCAATTCGATATCCAACGAGCGCGAGCGTGATTTGACGAATTCCACCAGCCTCGAAGGGCGGGGGAGATGCGGGATCCAGGGAATGGATATTTTCGTCGGGCGTGGAGGAATGATATTCAAAAGTTTTCCTTCCAATTCCCGCACAGCAGCGGCGGGATTATTCCCGCCATTGTCCACTTCAACGACCTGCCAGCCCTTGGCTTTGATATGATCCACTGTTTCATTCATCACCACTTCGGCGTTGATCAAAAAATGCCTGAGGTCTTCCAGGCTCTTATTTCGAAGATATTCCCAAACTCCCCGCCTCACGATACGCAATTCGCACAGGTCCAACGGCACACGCGGAACGATCACAATATCAGGCGGCGGGATCATATCCACATACGCCCGCACATTTGCCAGATCGGGCGTTTCAACCGCGGACGCATGAAGATGCACTGCGCGATGAACAAAACCATCATCGAAGACCAGCGTTTCCCCATCCCGCGCATGGGCAGTGAGAAATTCATACGAACCCATCAAGCGATGGAACCAGTACAGCACGCGTCTCTCGCGCACTGCGGCTTCCACAGGGCGATGCTCTTGCGATGTCGTTACATAGTGTTCCAACTGCTGATGCCCGCTTGAAAATTTATATCGGTATCCGCGGCTCAAGTAATAAAATACCTGCCATAACAATTGATTGCGATAGCGCGCAGGGGATAGGCGGCTGACGACACTTCCCAAAAACGTCCGCTGGGCAAATGGGCGCGCCGCATCCACAACCGAATAAGCGCTGTAGCCCTTTTCCTGCAACATGGCGCGCGCCGCAACCATCAGCGTGGTCTTGCCTGCGCCGGGCGTCCCAAGAAATTCAATGACCAGGGGCTTCGGGTCTGCGCTCACAATATCTCCCAAATCTTTCGCCTGAGTTGCAGGAAGACTTCCTCGAACGGAAGGTTCGCATCAAGGTGGATACTTTGCAGATCTTTCGCTTCAGACTCAACCCAGCCTGCCAGCTGACCAATCAGCTGACTCTTCGCCTCGACCACTTCCCGCTTGTGATCGGGTTTGCGCTGCAATGACACCGCAGGGCTGACGTTCAAGAGTGTCAGATAATCTGGCGGACGAATTTTGTCGTAGAGCGCTTTCTCTGCCTTCACCAGCATCCGAGTGACGATTCCGCCGCTGTTGCCAAACAAGGTATGGAGCTTTGAGCCGTCCATCTGCCCCAGCCCAATTTGAGAACTGATCGCCTCCAGTGGGTATCGGTCAAAGATCACCACCGACCCTGCCATTGCTTTTTTCACCCCCGCCAGATAGCGTTGATGACGATCATGTCCCAACGAAACATAATGCAGGGAGAGGAAAAAATCCTGCACGTTGCCCATGAAATTTTTTTCGCCAAATATCTTTGCCGCAACGCGATACCCAGACCGGGACATTCGATAGATGGAATAAAGAAAGCTGCTGCGCTTGGAAGGCTGCTTGCTGCCAAGGTAATAAACATGCACATCCAATTTCCACGACAACCAGCGCAGCAACGCCGTGCAAAGTGTGGACTTTCCCGCCCCATCCGCGCCGATGACTGCGAGGGTCAGGCCGCCAGCAGGCAGGGTCATCTTCGTGATGGGGGAGGTGCGCAGGAATTTGCGGCGGCTCCACATTTCGCCAAAATAATGCATCAGCGCAACCAAAGGATTGGTGCGTTGGAACAGGCTCAAGGTACGTCGGAGGCGGTTGCGAAGAATATACAACTTGAGTCCCGCCTTGCGTCCCGTCATCGCACTATCCAGAAAGGCTTCGATCAAATCCGCTGGGACGATCTCAGAGATTTGCGTAAGGGTCTGGCTGATGCGGTCTCTGGATGTCTGCTCCATCAGCCATTGAATCTCTTTGCGGAAATCCGCCGAGATGCCTGTGGAACGGTAGGGGAGCATATCCCTCAGCAGATCGCGCCCGCGATACTTCAACAAAATGCGGATCGAAAGGACGATGAGTTCCAGTTCAGGCGCTGGGACGTTCACGCCATAAGATGCCTGCGCTGAATCGAGAAAGTGATTCTCCAGCGGCAGGCGGTAATTTTTAACGAACTGTTCGCCCAAAACAAGTTGATAGTGAACATGCAGATGGAACAGAGCGCCCGTCGCTTCATCAAAGCCCAGATAATTTTCGACGGCAGGATAATGCCGTCCCGTTGCCGCGTGGACAGGTTTGATATTCTGTTCAATAAGCGCCTGCCTGAAGATGCTGCTTTGTTCACGCTGCACCAGCAGGTCGAGATCGGTCTTGCCAAGCAGGCTGCGTTCCAGCCGCAGGTTGCTCTTCCAGTGGCAATAACGGATGTTGTTCAGGGCAAGCGCATCGAATAACTTCCGTACACCAGCCAGTTCATTGAGAGGGGAGATCATCGTAAACTCTTGAGTGGGCATCAATTTTGTAAGCACTGGTCATTCCTCGAAGTGATAACCTTTCAGAAAATCGAAGCGTTCCATTTCACGCGCCACCTGCTTGATGTGCCTGGCATCCCATTGCACCATCTGGCGGCTGGTCTGCGGAGTGTCATGCAGGATCGAAGCACAGGCTTTGAGATAATCTGTATCTGCACTCAGCCCCAGGAAGCGGCATAATTCGGCAAGTTGTAGCTCACTCTCGCGCACAAAATCTTCATAGCGGACCATGTGCAACTGTTCCTCATCGAAGCGTTGATGTAGTTGAGCGAGTGTTTCACAATGAGAAAAATACATCCCGATGGCATTCTCGAACGAACGCCTGCCCCGCACCATCATCACGCTGATCGGGTCATACGGATTGCGAATCGTTTGAATGAATTTGACATTCACGCCGCGCATAATGCCAGCCAACTGATTCAACATGCCCGACTCCGCCGCGATCATTCGGGTGGATGACCCTGCCGTGCTGTCGCCGATCACGCGCAGGCTGCGGTAACGTCCCTGCCACTGATCGGGCACAAGGTATGAATACGATTGCAGGCTGCGGGCGGTCACTCTGCCTTTGTGAAATTCCTTGTGCGAGCGTCTCAACAAAAGATGAAAGATCTGATTACGGCTGAACCCTGCCCGCACAAATTGAAGCGCCTCCGCTTCGTCTGAGATGATGGCGTCGGGATGGGCATCCAACAATGCGCCGACCATGCTTGTCCCGCTCTTGTTATGCCCGACGAACATGCAATAGGTTTGCACATCGTCAAACAGATGCGGGGCGCGCATGGCTGCGTACGATGAAGCAATAAAGTGTTTGAACAGCAAAAGCCTGCGATATGCCTGACTGCGGAAAACGACCGACCCCGCGCCCTTCTTTATAAATCGACGGATGCGGCTGGGATTCTGCCGCGCAGTCCCTGTCAGCGCTTCGCTCATGGACGCATGCCTGTTTCTGCCTTCGTCGGCTGGATCATCCCCTGCGGGAAGACCTGCGCTGATTCGGTCAGTTGCTCCGGTTGATGCGCGTCCAGGAAACGGGCGACGAAGCCAATGCCCAGCCAAAATGCCCCAAGCGCAAAGACCGTCCTCATATTCGTAAAGGAATAGACCACGATATGGCTCAAAATCACCAGCCAAAAAACAGCCAGAATTTTGCGGCTCCAAAATCCATTCTTTGGTAGTTGGGGGAAACGCTTGGACGTCCGCCCCAACCAGTACATCAGCGGCGCCATGAAGAGGATAAAGCCGCTCAATCCCTGTTCTGCGGCGATGGTCAGAAAGAAGTTATGCGAAGCATGATCTTTCGCGTTGTATTTCGTAATATTCAGGAACTGATAGACCTGGAACTGGCGGTCATAGTTATCGAAGTTCCCATATCCCCACCCGCCAATGGGTTTGGCGGAAAACATATTGAAGCCTGCCGCGTACACGGGCAGGCGGCTCAATGCGGAATTTTCCGCCTGCTCAGAGGTGAGGCGTT
>JAUXWL010000319.1 GCA_030680155.1 Anaerolineales bacterium | reverse complement strand
ACGATGGCATTTCCATCGAATATGGGTGCGATGTAGGTTCCGCATGACCTCGTTGTTGCGGATACGACATTGGTAACCTGCTGTACCCCGACCACGTTGGCAAAGGTTGTATTTGTAACAGACGTGATCTCGACCGTGATGTCCTTGTTGTTCGTAGCGCCTGCAGGACAAACACCTGAAGGGGAGTTCACAACAGTGATGGCAACTGTGTTTGTTGTACCATCGTTGTTAAACCCATTGGTTAATGCAACCCCCTGCCCGATGTTTGTGACGTTTTGCCCGCGGCTATGCGCCAATGCTGCGGCAAATGCGGCGGAGTCTGCGGCGTTTTGGGCGTTGCGGCGGTCTGAATATGCCATTCCGCCATCCACGGTGAGTCCTGTCAATGCGATCAGCCCGATCATCGCGAGGGTGATCAGGATTAACGCCTGACCTCGTTCTGTCTTTCTGTGTACCATGATGAATTACTCCTTGTAGAACAAAAAAAAAAAGGAAAACAACCTTTATTATATTTCCATTCCCGTTATATGCCTATACAATTTTGTAAAGGGTACAGCGCAAAAGTGTCGGCGATTATGCTCCAGCCGCAGTCCCCGGCGGCGTTTTGCGAGGGAGCAAGTTACCGATAGTTTTGCGCTACACATTTTTGTAAACTTTCAGAATTTTATTCCTTCACGGGTCTAATACCCCGCCGCTTGCGGCGGGGTTCTTTCATTCGATGATATATTTTGGACTAAAGCGAAAGGGTCAAAAGGCTTTCAGACTTAAAATTCTTAATACCTTTTGACCCTGCACTCTGAACTTTGGATTTCCTAACCTCGGTTGGGATTAATATCCGCTGCCGTGGTTTTATTCAACGGTTACGCTTTTTGCCAGGTTTCGCGGTTGATCCACGTCCAGCCCGCGGATGGCAGCGATGTGATAAGCCAGTAATTGCAGCGGCAGCACCGTGATGATCGGGGAGAGCATCCATGGCGTTTCTGGAATCCAGAGCACATGGTCTGCCATGTTTTTGACAAGTTCGTCTCCTTCGGTGGCAATGGCAATTACAATGCCGCCGCGAGCTTTTGCCTGCTGGATCTGGGAGATCATTTTCTCGTGCCAGGGATCTTTCGGGGCAATGCAAAGCACGGGCATTTCCTCATCGATCAGCGCGATTGGACCGTGTTTCATTTCCCCGGCAGGGTATCCTTCTGCGTGGATGTAGGAGATTTCCTTAAGTTTCAAAGCGCCTTCGTAGGCAATCGGCATGTTGATGCCGCGCCCGAGATAAAGGCAGTTTTTAATGTCTTTGAAAACGTGGGCCACTTTCTCCACATCTGCTTCAGTATCCATCACCCTGCCTGCCAGGTCGGGGACGAGGCGCAGGTCAGCGACGAGCGACTTGCGGGTTTCGTCATCCAGCGCTCCGCGCAGGTCAGCCAATAGAATGGCGAGCATGTACTGGTCCACGAGTGGGGCCGTGAATGCTTTCGTGGATGCCACACCGACTTCGGGACCCGTTTGCATCGAAATAAAACCGTCTGCGATGCGCATGGCTTGCGAGCCGATGGCGTTGACGATACTCCAGATGACAGCCCCTTTGCGGCGTCCTTCTTCCATGGCGGCCAGGGTATCTGCCGTTTCCCCCGATTGCGAAATGGCGAGCACGACCGTATTCTCGTCAAGAATGGGGTCGCTGTAACGGAATTCAGAGGCGATCACCACTTCCACGGGCACGCGCGCGATCTTTTCGATCAGGTATTTTCCGACCATGCCCGCGTATGCGGCGGTACCACAGGCGGTGATGTAAATGCGTTGAATGCGCCTGGCAAGCTCGGGTGTAAGTTTCAATTCCGGCAGGCGGATGCGTCCCTCTTGAAAATCAACCCGTCCTGCCAGCGTGTCGGTCAGCGCGCGTACCTGCTCGTGGATTTCCTTTTGCATGAAGTGGCGGTATTCGCCTTTTTCTGCGGAAACGGCATCCCAGGCAATCGTGTGAATTTCCGGTTTGACTTCCTGTCCATCAAGAGTTTTTACCTGCACGCCATCGCGGGTGACGATCGCCATCTGGCGCGATTCAAGGAAGATCACTTTGCGGGTGTGCTCCAAAATGGCGGGGATGTCTGACGCGATGAAATTCTCGTTTTCGCCCAGCCCGATCACAACACCGCCTGCATTCCCAATGCGCGCAGTGACGATCTTGTCAGGCTCATCGGTGGACATCATGACCACGACATTCGCGCCTTCGATCTGGTTGAAGGTTTTTCGAGCAACTTCTTCCAGTGAATTGCCGCCCGCTTTGAGGTGTTCGGCCAGATGCACAATGGTTTCGGTATCGGTCTCCGAGTTGAAGGTCACGCCTTCGCTGGTCAACTCCTCTTTCAGTTCGAGGAAATTTTCCACGATGCCGTTGTGGACGATCACCACTTTGCCCGAATTGCCGACATGCGGATGAGCGTTGCGGGCAGACGGCGCGCCGTGGGTCGCCCAGCGCGTATGCCCGATACCCGGCGCGCCCTTGACGGGATCTTTGCTGACGAGGTCTATTAATTGGGATAACTTTCCCGCGTCTCTGCGGACTTCGATTTGGTTGCCATTAATGACAGCCACTCCCGCCGAGTCATATCCGCGGTATTCAAGGCGTTTTAAGCCGTTTAAGATGATGGGCGTCGCGTCACGCGCGCCGATATATCCGACGATTCCACACATGGTTGGGGTCCTCCAGGTTTTTATAGATGATGATACGCCCGCGCTGCGGCAGGCAGGATTCTATGCCATTCTTTAAATATCTTTGTCCGCGTGGTTACCCGCGCGGCGTTGGATATAAAGTTCTACTGGAGGGAAAGATAAAGCGGGTGATGGCTCACCCGAAGGGCTTCCGCTGAACATTCGATTTTCCTGACCTCAACCCAACCTGCTCCTGAAAGGGGAGGGTTGGGTTGAGGCAGTTAACTTCATTTTGCAATGAAGAACCCTTATCCTCGTCATCCTTTTGAAATAGTAAAAGGATCATGCGCTGTCTTTCCCGTGTAATTTTTCGGGTCACCTCCTTGGGTTTTGAAATGTCGGAGCGGGATTATAACTCATTAAACAGGATCAGGCTGAGGCGGCGCATGAAGCGCGAAGCGTCCAGCCTGAGGCGTTTTCAATCCTGTGTGGTCATTTTATCAATTGGATCTCGGGCATGGAGTAGGTGTCAAAGTTCTGTTCATCCTTGTATTTGATGACGATATTACTCTGCCCGTTGGATTGGATGCGGTATCCGATGATCTGGCTGCTGTAACCGCCCTGTGAGTCGCCGCCGTTGAGGTGGATCTCCGCGCCTGGCATAAGAATGGTTCCGCGCAGTTTCGAGTCCAGGTTGCTGTTGATGCGCATGATGCTTTTATTTTCGATTGGCGCAAAGATGAGCAGACCGGCATTGTCACCGGATTGCGGCGCGCTCAAACTTACGAATGAAGTTCCGTTCCATCGGATGGAGCCGTATTCCAATAGAAACGTCACACCGCTGCCGTGAAGGTAGCCGCTATCGAGGATGAAATCTCCCTGGAGGCAGTAGACCCCTGGTTCAAGGAACTGCACGCCTTCCGGAGGAAAGACATCGTCATCGTAGTTCCCGGGGGTCATGGTGATACCGTCTCCGAGGATTGCGGCAGTCCTGCTCCCACAACCTACCTTCGGCATGAAGAAGGTAGGTGGGTAGGAAATGGGAGTGGAGTTTGTTCTGGGGGGGTATGGGGTGAGCAGTTTCGGCTTCTGGATCCGTGCGCCGCCAACGATGGAAATTTCACCGCCGTCAATGCGGATGCTGCCGCTGCCGTTCGTGATCAGGGCGCAATCGCGATTATTCGAGTTGACGAAGATGCCGCCGCCTGTGATGTCGAGGGTTGATTCGCCATGTACCCAAAAGGCTCTTTTATTATCGCAGTCACTGGTGGGGGCCAGGCTGATGATGGCGTTGCCTTCCAGGATTTCTTTTAATTCGGAACTTTTCGTGCGGGCAATGGCTTCGCTGGCGACCGTGATCTGTGAGACGCCAATCACCCCGGCAAAATAGGTTGGGACCTGTGAGGTAATGCGCACCTGAATATATTCCACGTCGCCAGCATAGATCCCATTGGCTGGCGGACTGAATATCTGCACAGAGTTGGTGTTTCCGTCGTTGTCGAAGCCGTTGGCTTTGGCGATCTCGTAGGTTTTGTTTACCCAGCTTTGCCCTTTGATGCGTGCCAGTGCGCCGCCGAGGGCGGTAATGTCGGCTGCGTTTTGGGTGCGGCGTTCTTCAAGAAAGGCATTGCCTCCGTCTACTGC
>JAUXWL010000318.1 GCA_030680155.1 Anaerolineales bacterium | reverse complement strand
GAGACTGGTTCTTAACTCGTAGGCAAAGACCCTAAAGGTTTCCCACGGTTACGAAAACGCCGTTTTGTGGGCGCTTTTTTGCAAATGATGGTTCTGTTTTGCGGCGAAAACCTTTAGGGTCTGACTTAAGAAACGCTCTCTAAGGGTGCAAGCGCCCGTAGTATTCGTGAATAGTAGACCTTGATCGGAGAATACAACCCCTCGCAACAATTCCAAATCTAAAATTGTGTAGAAGGCAAAGATGCCAAACCTTAACGCAAAGACGCAACGCCGCAAGGCTTTTTTAGGATTGCCCCTGCGCTAGATGGTACTCTTGCCGATTCCGTCGAGGAAAGGTCAAAATCTTAGCGTCTTGGCGGCTTTGCGTTGAGATTGTTAGATCCAGATTTGGAATTGCTGAACCCCTCGGTAGCAGGGTGAAAATATTCTGCACTTGCGATACAATCAGGTTATAACGGCGAGACAAAATGTCAGCGGAAGAAATGCCGGGGAACCGAATCAGGCATCCGTTAAGGTCGAGCCGTTTCTTCATGTCACATAGGAGAACATCATGTCTGAAAAGCTCAATCAACTCAAAACGATCCTTGGTGAAGTGTCTGATCTTGGTCATGCCGCCAGTGTGCTTGGCTGGGATGAACAGGTAAACCTGCCACCCGGCGGCGGAGAAGCCCGCGGACAGCAACTCGCCACACTCGGCAAGATCGCCCAGGAAAAGTTCACGTCGGATGAAGTCGGCAAACTGCTGGATGAATTGAAGGATGAGTACGCCGACGCCGAAACCGACGACGGCGCGATGATCCGCGTCACCGTGCGCAATTATGCAAAAGCCAAAATGGTGCCGCCTTCCTTCGTGGCGGAACAAGCCGTAATCGCCTCGAAGGCCTTCGAGGCCTGGGTGGAAGCGAAAGGAAAATCGGACTTTTCCATTTTCCAACCGCATCTTGAAAAAGTGGTGGATTTGGTAAAGCGCTACATTGCCTTCTTCCCGCCCGCCGACCATCCCTACGATGTGCTGCTGGATGATTTCGAGCCTGGCATGAAGACCTCCGAGGTAAAGGAAATCTTCGGCAACCTGCGCCCGAAGCAGGTCGAACTCATCAAAGCCATTGCGGGCAGTAAACAAGTGGAGGCTGATTTCCTGCACAAGAAATTCCCCGAAAAGAAAGTGTGGAATTTCAGCGAGACCATCATCAAAAAATATGGCTACGATTTCTCGCGCGGCAGGCAGGACAAGGCCCCGCATCCATTTGAAACGACCTTCAGTGTGAACGATGTACGCATCACCAACCGCTTCGAGGCGGACAGCCCGCTTTCGACCCTGTTCAGCGCCATGCACGAATCGGGTCACGCCATGTACGAGCAGGGTGTCAACCCCGCCTACGAGCGCACCTCGTTGGAAGGCGGTACTTCGCTGGCAGTGCATGAGTCGCAGTCGCGCATGTGGGAAAACATCGTTGGGCGCTCACTGCCATTCTGGGAGCATTTCTATCCTGAACTGAAAAAGACCTTCCCAACCCAACTGGACGGCGTGGGTGTGAATGCCTTCTACAAAGCCATCAACAAGGTTGAACCATCGCTCATCCGCGTGAATGCCGACGAAGCCACCTACAACCTGCACATTATGCTGCGCCTGGAAATTGAAATCGGCATGGTGGATGGCAGCATCAACGTCAAAGACCTGCCCGAAATTTGGAGCACGAAGATGCAGGATTACCTCGGCATCGTCCCGCCCAACGACGCGAAGGGCGTGTTGCAGGATGTGCATTGGTCGGGCGGGATGATCGGCTACTTCTCCACCTATGCGCTTGGCAATATCATCTCCGCGCAGGTGTGGGAAGCGGTCAACAAAGACATCCGCGACCTCGAAGACCAATTCCGCGCTGGCAAGTTCGATGACTTGCGCGGCTGGCTGGGTGAAAAGATTTACACCCACGGTCATAAGTACGACCCGCAAGACCTTGTTCAAAAGGTGACTGGCTCGAAAATCGACTCCGCCGCTTATGTGCGTTATCTGACGAAAAAATACAGCGATATTTACGGGCTGTAAATTTGGATGGACTCAACGAGACGCCCTGCCCGTCAGGGCGTCTCTTATTTATATCTATGAAACGAAACCTACTCCTGCTCGCCTCCCTTCTTACGCTTGTAGTTGGCTGCTCACAGTCAACATCCACCGCCCCGACGCCGTTCCCGCCAGACTACCTGCCGACAGCGATCGTCCTGACCGCGCAAGCCATCGTCGCCACGTCAGATGCGCTCACGCAAAGCGTCCCGCCGACCAGCACGCCCCAGCCCACAGTCACGCCTGAAGCGGTATTTGACATCCCCAGCCCCACCCCGACTTTTGCGCCAGGCTTCACCGAGTTTGCCCAAATCCGCTTCATCTCACCGGGTCCCATGTCCAGCCTGACGTCACCGTTCAACTTGCAGACCATTCTCGTCGCGGGCGAGAGCGAGGTCGTTCAAGTGGATTTGCTCGGCGAAGACGGGCGCGTCCTCCAGCGTGTAATAAAGAAACTGGCGCGCAATCCCAAAGGGACATTTCAGCGCTTTGAATTTTCGTTCGAAATCCGCGCAGTGACCGAAGCGGGATACATCCGCATCAGCACCAAGGATGACGTTGGAAGACTTCAAGCAGTGAACACCCTGCCTGTGCTTTTATATTCCATTGGCAGCGCGCAAGTTACCCCGCCCGGGAATGTCATTTATGAGCGGGTGATAGTCGAAGGATTAAAAGAACAGGCGAATTTTTACGCCGGTGAAGTTGCCCTCGAAGGGCGCATCTGGCCCGTCAATGAACAGCCTGTTTTCGTGGAATTGATAACACGGGAAGGAAAGCCGATCTCTTCACGGGTGTTGAATTTTAATGGCATCGACACCCAACCCTTTGCAACCACCCTGCCCTACAAAGTAAGCGAGCCAACGGCTGCCCGCCTGACCTTTCGACAGGAAGACCCAAACCGCAGCGTATCCGACGCTGAACTGGGTACGCTGGTCTATCTCTACAGCATCGAAGTGACCTTGAATCCATAATCGACAGCAATTCCAAATCTAAAATTGTGTAGAAGGCAAAGATGCCAAACCTTAACGCAAAGACGCAACGCCGCAAGGCTTGTTTAGGATTGCCCCTGCGCCAGATGGTACTCTTGCCGATTCCGTCGAGGAAAGGCCAAAACCTTAGCGTCTTGGCGGCTTTGCGTTGAGATTGTTAGATTCAGATTTGGAATTGCTGAACTGCAACACCGCAGGTGTTATTCCCAACGCATCGATCAATTCATTCAACTCGTCATCGCTCAATCGGCGCCCCTTGCCCGCGTAGGCCGTGAGCATGGCTTCGTTCATGTTCGTGCCGAACGAGCGCCCGTCAAAGCGCGGCGTGGTGGTGACGACCGTCTTCACGCCGCGTTCCTTCAGC
>JAUXWL010000316.1 GCA_030680155.1 Anaerolineales bacterium | reverse complement strand
GATTTTGACCTTTCCTCGACGGAATCGGCAAGAGTACCATCTGGCGCAGGGGCAATCCTAAAAAAGCCTTGCGGCCTTGCGTCTTTGCGTTAAGGTTTGGCATCTTTGCCTTCTACACAATTTTAGATTTGGAATTGCTGTTGAAAGAAGGATGGCGCAACCTTACTTCGACTTCCGTTTTGCAAACATCCCGAACGGCATGATAGGCTGGGCGGATGGGTGAAAAATTCCATGTTCGGCGGAGCGCAATTCCTCCACGGTAAAGAAGGCGTTCGGGTGGACGGATTTGATCGTCTCCGCCACCTTCGTCAATTCCTTGCGCATCACCACGGTGTAGATCAGTTTCACGGGCCCTTGCGAACCCATGCCGCTGACAATGGTCACACCGAAGCCATTTTCCTTCAAGGTCTTCGCAAGGAATGTGGATACTTCTTCCGGCACGATTGCGCGGACAACCAGCGTGCCGATTGCCAGTTTGTCCTCGATATACATGCCGAGATAATTTCCCGCTGCAAATCCCGCTGCATAGGCGAGATAGGCAACCACATTGTTTGACCCTCTCGTGACTTGCGCAATAATGCTGACCCAGATGAACACTTCCACGAAGCCGAGCAGGGGCGCGAGGTGTTTCTTGCCGCGCGAGGTGAAGATGATGCGCACCGTGCCGAGCGCCACATCGATCAGGCGGGCGATGAATACGAATAGTGGCAGGATGACCCAGGTTTGCCAGTCGAAGGTTTCCATAAGCTGCTCCGTGATTTGGTCGGTTTTGCTACCGTACATCATGCTAACTTATGTCGTTCCCCAAAGGGGACGCTGTGCGAGCCGCCGCTCTTGGTTTTTGGCAGCGCGGCAATCTCATTATCAATTGAAATATCGTATCATCTCAATAATTTGGGGTGAACTCCCAGACCCTGTTTTTTGAGAAGATACGAAATATCTCTGAAAAACCAAGATTGCTTCGTCGGGAAGAGCAAAGCCCCTCCTCGCAACGACATATGTACGGTGGAGAATGGTCGGTAAAAGGTTCAGGGGCGGCTCTTCCAATCTCATCCATTGATGGGCCGCCCCGGCTGCTGTCAGGAACTTATAAACTTCGACTGTGTCCCATGTTCGGGAAGAGCCACTGGTCGTCGTAATGTTCCTGCATGATTTTATAGTAATACAAGGCTTCCTTGTTTGGAAGGGTGTAATCCCATTCACTGCTCAAACGCCGTGACTCTGCGAGGAATTCATCATCCGTGATGTTTTCGTCGGCAAGTTGTGAGATGATGTCAGAGGAGCCTGCGCCCTGGGAGAATTTCTGCTTGGGGCGGTTGGTGATCTCATCAGGCAGGTCGTCGGCGAATGCCTGACGGAGGAGCTGCTTGGGGACGCGTCCATTGTGCAGTTTCCAGGCGGAGGGAAAGCTCAAAGCAACAGAAACAGCTTTCACGTCCAGAAAAGGGACGCGGGCTTCCAATCCAAAGGCCATGGACATTCTATCGGCGCGCTGCAGGTTGGTGTTATGAAGCGCTTCGGTGATCTCGATCATTTCATCCTGCAAGGCTTCGGGGTCGTCAAAATCTGCGAGGTAATCATAGCCCGCATATACTTCATCCGCGCCTTCGCCGGTGAGAAAAACCTTGACGTGGTCGGACGCGAGTTTCGACAAAAAGTAATTGGGGATGGCGCTGCGCACCAGGGCGGGGTCGAAGGTTTCCAGGTGATACAAAACATCGGGGAGCGCGTCCACCATATCCTGCGCGGTGTAGACGAGTTCGTGATGCTGGGTGTTGAGGCGCTCTGCCATCAGGCGCGCGGCGGGGAGGTCTTCACTGCCCGTCACACCGACGGCGAAGGAATGCAATTGCTCCGTGTTTTCACAGGCGAGCATGGAAACAATGCTGCTGTCCAAGCCGCCGCTTAAACTGACGCCTACGGGGACATCGGCGAGCAGGCGTTTATGCACCGCGTCTCGCAACGTGGATTTGATCAGCGACAGGGCATGGCTTTCGTCTCCCTCAAACGGCTGGATCGTTTTTTCGATTTGATAAAACCGCTGCCACCCTGATTTTGAGTGATACCAATGACCCGCGGGGAAGATCTCCACTTTATCGGCTTTGCCCGCCAGCGCCTTCATCTCGGAGGCGAAATACATGCGGGTTTTATCTGCGCCGAAACCGAGATAGAGCGGCTTGATGCCGAGCGGGTCGCGCGCGAGCAGGTATTCTCCATTCTGATAGATGACAAAGGCAAACATCCCGTCCAATAATTTCACAAATTCAGGACCGAACTTTTTGTAGAGATGCAAAAGCACCTCGGTATCCGAGGTTGTATTCAGGGCTGCGCCTGAAAGATATTTTTCCTGCAATGTGCGGTAGTTGTAAATTTCACCGTTGAATGCAATCCAGGCATCTTCGAATTGCATGGGTTGATGTCCACCCTCGACATCCAAAATGGCGAGCCGCGCATGCCCGATGGAGGCATATTTTAGTTCCTTCACACCATGTCCATCGGGTCCACGGTGAGCCAGTTTTTCGATCATGGATTTGACATTTCCATTTGCTGGTTGACGTAACACGCCAGCGATTCCACACATAATTATTCTCCTTGTTTTTGAATTTTGATGAGGACTTCAGAAGTTTATGAAACTTCCGAAGTCTGTTTCCAACTTTTTAGTCGATCACGCCTTCCGTACCATAACATCATGTTGTCTCAAACGCGAGATGAATCTCGCGGTACTACGCAAGGCGAGTTAGTCAATCACACCCTCCTGCACGAAGCGCGTCAACTCACTGACGCTCCACTGCTCGATGCCGAGTTTTTCCACGGTGCGCCCGCGCCGCCAGTAATCGGTGCGATGGATGATGCTGCCGATCTTGATGATGCTTTCCATTGCGCCGACGGCCACTCCGTATCTTTTCCCGATGGAGGCAATCGGCACAAGGCTCATGGGGATATCTTCAAAAAGATAGCGGTGATTCAGTGTGGGCGGAGCCTTGATGCCGTAATAGCCCGGCTGGTTGTGGATCGCTTCATGCAAGTCCACGCCTGTTGTGTCGTAGGCAAGTTTGAGCCACTCCAAAGCATTTCTCGCGCGGATGCCGATTGCGGACGCAACGGTCACGCGCTCACGGTCGAGCACTTCCAACATGCGCGCAACGGATGGGGTCACGCCGTCAATATAGAATTGATAATCGCCGTGCGTGGCTTCGATCCAGCCTGCGTTGAGAAGTGTGAGGGCGGGATGAAAGATCGCGCCCATGTTGTTCAGGCTCGTTTGCAATACATTTACGCCGTCAATGAATTGCGGATAGGCCTCGTTGATCGCATTCAGCGCCAGTTCGGTGCGCGTGGCAGGCAGCGCCGCCAATGGGATGGCTTCCTTGATGCGGAAAATGCGCGCCGCAGCGGGGCCTTCGGAACGCGAGGCGTAGATGAACGTCTCTACTTCGGCGATGGTGACATCTGCCTTGCAGCCGCTATCGCGGATAACCTTCGAAAATTCCAGCGCGCCGCAAGTGCGTCCGGGATGCAGGATAACGATCTGTTTGTCCTTGAGATATGGGGCCATGGATGCGGCGATCTCCGCATGGGCGGAAGAGGGCAGCACCACCATGATGACCTGCGCTTTTTTTATCGCATCAGCAATGTTGGATGTGACCAGCGCGAGTTTGCCGAAGCCATGCGGCGCGCCGTCACCGCCGTCCAACTCGATGCCGCCGCGCTTCTTGATCACTTCGATATGACTGGCTGTGCGGTTATAAAGTGAAACCTTGAAGCCCATCAACGCCAGATGCGCCGCCATGGCCTTTCCGCCATGTCCTGCGCCGATGACTGCGAAATACTTTGTCATTGAAACCTCCTTGTTGGTTTTTTGTAGGTCACGTTTTCAACGTGACAGTCACTGCGATGTCAACTTCGCAATCCGTTTGCTCTCCGAGATCGGTTTTCCCTTTTTATCCGCTGCCACGCTTGCGCCGTCCACGATGCGTGTCAGCGCTTCGCCGCGCCCGAATTTATTATTACGCAGTTGGGGGGCATCCATCAAGCCCGAAGTGACGGCTAATGTCAGAGTGGCAGGATCAGTAAGCGGGTCGGAGGAAGCGGCGGAAAGATTCCGAATCGCATCCAGCAGTCGCTTCGCATCCTTCACCAATTCCTTCACGCGCTTTTGGATGGCGGGGTCTGCCGTCATATCCGGCGCGCCCATCGCGTTGTTGATGGCGCGGCGCACGATCTTGCTGGCTTCGATGACGTCATCGCCTGTGGCGGCGTGATCGGCTTCGGTGTGACCGACGATGTGATAAATATCAGGCTTGAGCGCCATTTGCAGATAGGTGGCGGCGGCGAGATGCCCGCGCGCCGCGTCGGTATCGAGCGGATGCGAGAGCAGACCGATGCGGGTTTGCTTCCAAATGCGGAATCCATTCTCCCCTCTCCCTGTGGGACGTGTGCCCGCAAGGGTAGAGGGGGCGGGGGTGAGGGCGAGCGGAGAAATCATTTCGATCACCGCCAGCATCTTCGCCAGATCCATCGCATCCGAAAGCCCAGGCGGACTATTGAACATCATCTGCGCGATGTAATCCTTCACGCCAAACGCGCGCGCGTTGTACGCCGAAAGATATGCCGCAACCACAAACGTCACATCCGACGAATCGCGCATGCCCCAATGATGCGGCTCGTTGAGTTCAACGGGAATATTATTTTCACCATACCATTGCATCACCTGTTGATGCTCGCGAATCGAACCTTCTAAATCCCACGGACCGCGCCCATCCATTTGATTGAACCAAAACAGCGGAATGGCACACCATGCAATGTTGATCGTGCGTTTGTACATCTCTGCGAGTTTTATAAAATCGTCCGTGCCGGAATACGTGCGCAAGAGCGGGTAATTCCCCCGTCGGCTTGCTTGATACAACGCGCGGTAATCATCCTCCGAGCGCACCGGCACGCCGCCTGCCCCTTTCTGCCGCGGGTTCTGCCGCTCAGGATGATAAAAATTTTCCTGCGCGTCCTGATCGATACCGAGCGAGATGACATCCAGCGCGTGCGCATCCGCAATTTTTTCGATACCTTCAATCGTCGCTTCCATCGTCGGCAAACCAAAATGATGACGCAATATCGGATACTGAGATTTCCACTGGATGCGTTCGACTGTCGTCTGCGGATAATCCGCTTCGGACTTAACTGCGGCTTGGTTGCCTTTCAGGTAACTTAATACCTCTTCGACCTGTTCACTACCATCAAAAGTTTGCTCAAAAAATCCAATCGACTTGACACGTTCTACCACAGGTGGTGTCCCGCCAAACGCAAAGCGGACTCCCGCTTCATGCAGTTCTGACGCGGCTTCGGCAAACTCACCCAATAAACGTTCACCTGTTTCGGGCGTAAGGCGATATGAGATACCGACCATATCCGCCTTCTCGCGTTTAACGGCTTTCAACACCTCTTCGATCGGCACGGCTGGACCGAGAAACACAGTCTTCCATCCCGCCGATTCTGCGAGGCGCAAAAAATTCATCACGCCCGCCACATGGACGCATTCGCCCAGGGCTGCTGCAACAACAGTTTTTGTCATAAGTATTCTCCTTTCTTTACTTATAAACTCATTCTTCACCCCGTAATTCCCCTGAATAATGACTAAAACCCCAAAATTTTTATACCATACTTTTTAAGTTGTGCCAAATTTCATCAAGCACATAGGTTTTCAGCAAAGCCTACAAATTTAGCCAGCCAGCAGGCGGAAATGTGGTTGCATTTCACAAGAGGGGATTATGGTATAGTGAACGTGCCGACTAAAATTGGTTATTGGTCATCTCATAAAAGGAGGGATTTGATTTTAGAAACATCCAAAATTCACGCCCGCACAAAACCACAACTTTCATTATTCAGAAAAACAGATTTACCCAGACAACTTTCATGTATCCTTACATTTTAGATGCAATATGAGCAGCCGCTCATATTTAAGGAGATGTTGCAAAATGCAAGAGAACAAGTTATCCATCCTTCTCGCAGATGATCATCCACTGGCACGGGAAGGCATTCGCTCAATCCTTGAAAAAGCCCCTGATGCGAACCGACAGCACATGGCTGACACTTTACCGACAGCTAAATCCTGACAAAAGTTCGAAAGGTACCGACACGTAAGTGCTGACATTCGTGTCGGATGAAACGACACAGATGGCGTAAAGAAAATATCGTTTACAGTAACCCCGTGTTGAGACCGGCATTCATTTGCAACGGAGGTTACCATGAAAGACGAATTCAAGGATTTCACGGATTCTCACGGAAAAACCTTTTAAAAATCCGCGTGATTCCGTGCAATCCGTCAAATCCGTGTACTTAAGAAACGGTCTCTTAGTATCTTCTCAAAAAACAGGGGCGGAGACCCTAAAGGTTTCCCTCGCTGGCCAAATTATCTTGTCGAACAGCGTATTTTGCCAGCAAAGTACCCAATCTGACAGAAAAACCTTTAGGTCTGGGAGTTCACCCCAAATTATTGAGATGATACCTTTTCCTTTGTGACCTTTGTGTACTTTGTGTTTAAAAAGATTCTCCCAAAATCTTGACGCCCACCCTGCAAGCCGGTTGTAATAGCGTATTCGCCCTTGTGGGGTTAAAATATCACGATTATGAAAAAAAGCGCCCCCATTCCGCGAGGCAAGCCCCTCCGCAAAGAGACCGAGACCCAACAGTCCACGTTTTCCCGGGCTGTGGAACAGGCCGGGGATATCATTTACATCGCGGACCAGGAGGGCGTCATCGAATACGTCAATCCCGCCTTCGAAGGCGTCACAGGATACTCGAAGAAGGAAGCGCTCGGCCAAACGCCGCGCCTTCTCCAATCGGGGATGATGCCGCAGGATTATTACAGAAAATTGTGGAACACCATCCTGGCCGGGGAGGTCTTCCGCGCCGAGGTGATTGACCGCAAAAAGAACGGCGAACTGTTCCACTACGACCAGACCATTTCGCCGTTGAAAGATTCCCAGGGCAGGATCACCCATTTCGTCTCCACCGGCAAGGATGTTACCGAACGCAAGCATGCGGAACAGGAAATTCGGCTGCTGCTCCAATTGACCCGTACCATCGCCGAAGCCGAGAATTTCGATTCCGCACTTTCCGTTTCATTACGCACGGTTTGCGAAAACACAGGCTGGGATTTTGGCGAAGTATGGTTTCTCTCCGCCGACAACCAACGCCTCGAACTCGGGGCGCCCTATTTTTGCAAAGACGCGGGCCTGGAAAGTTTTCGGAGTAAAAGCAAGGCATTCACTTTCGAGCCCGGCATCGGCCTTCCCGGCCGGGCTTGGGCCTCCGGGAAAGCGGTCTGGATCCCGAACGTGACCGTGGATGCCAATTTCCCGCGCGCCGCTTTTGCCAAAGAGTCCGGTCTCAGGGCGGCGGTGGGGATTCCAATTCTGGACGGCGATACGGTTGTGGCCGTGATGGATTTTTTCATGCGGGAGGCGCGGCAGGAGGACGAGCGCATGGTGGCTCTCATCTCGGCCGTCGCCGCGCAATTGGGAACAGCGTTCCAACGCAAGCGGGCGCAGGATGAGATCGCGCGGCTTCACAACACTTTGGAGCAGTCGGCAGAGGTCATCAAAAAACGCCTGCGGGAATCGGAGGCGCTGGCGCGAATTTCGCTCTCACTCAGCGAAGCGGAGCACATCGGGCTGGCGGACCTGTTGGGATTGATCGCAGCCTCCGCCGAGGAATTGATCGCCGGGGCGGAACAGGCGGTCATTCACCTCCTTGATGAAGAGGAACAGATCCTCGTCCCCAGGGCGGTGGCGGGGATCGAAAGTTCGGTCGAAACGAAGCAAAAAATGCGCCCAGGGGAAGGCATTGCCGGACAGGCGATGGAAAATGAAGAGGTCATCAACATTGTCGATGTGGAAAGCGACAATCGCTTCCTGAAAACCGGCGCGCCGCCGACATTCCGTTCCCTCATGGTCGCGCCCATCATCAGCAGAGAGCGAAAGCTTGGCACGATCAGTGCGCAAAGCAAAACCCCATACGCGTTCACGGAAAGCGACAGCAGCCTGCTTCGCACACTGGGGAACCAAGCCGCCATTGCGCTGGAAAATGCCCGCCTTTTGGAAAACACCCAGCAAGCCCTGAAGGAAACAAACGCCCTCTATTACATCAACCGCAGGTTGAACGCGCTCAATGTGGACGAATTATTGAAAGATGCTGTTGAACTGCTCAAAACCAACTTCGGTTATTACCATGTTCAGGTATACATTATCGACCCATCGACGAACGGCTTAACCCTGCGCGCAGCGACCGGAGAGATCGGCAGGCAGCTGTGCGGGCGCAGGCATTACCTCTATGCCGGAACAGGTATCGTCGGGTATGCAGCGGAAAAGGTATTGCCCTTCTTCACAAACAATGTGGATGAAACCCCTTTTTTCATACGCAATCCCCTCCTGCCTGATACCAAAGCCGAAATGGCGGTCCCAATACAGAGCAGGGAAAAGGTTCAAGGCATTCTCGACATCCAACAAACAGACCATAAACCGTTTGCCCAGCGCGACGTGCAACTCGTCACTGCTGTTGCAGACCAACTGGCGATAGCCCTTCAAAAAGCGGAATTATACGAACACTTGCAGATCTCGCTTCAACAGGAAAAAACAATTCGCAGCCAATTGGTGCAGAACGAACGCCTCGCCATCATGGGACGATTGCTTGCCTCTGTTTCTCATGAGTTGAACAACCCTTTACAAGCCATTCAAAACGCGCTATTCCTGCTTACGGAGGAGAAAGGCATATCCGAACAGGGGATGCAGGATCTTGAAATCGTTCTTGCCGAAACCGAACGCATGGCGGATATGATCCAGCGCCTGCGCGCCACCTACCGCCCCGCCCATGCGGAGGACTTTACACCCACGCAGGTCAATCATCTCATCGAAGATGTCCATGCCTTGATCTCCACCCACCTGCGCAGGAATGAGATCGCCTTCGTGTTTCAACCCGACCCCGCCCTGCCGTACATGTACGCGCTTTCAGATCAGTTGCGGCAGGTGTTCCTCAATCTCTTTATGAACGCGGTGGAAGCCATGTCCCGCGGCGATACGTTGACCGTGCAGGCAAAATACCATTCCGAATCCGAAGAGATCCAGATCGCCATATCCGACACCGGAACGGGCATCTCCCCCGATATATTGGCGGAGATCTTCGAGCCATTCATCACGGATAAGAAGAGCGGCACCGGGCTGGGGCTTACCATTTCGCGCGATATTGTGATAAAACATCGCGGAAGAATCACCGCCGAAAATAACCCCGAGCGCGGCTCGACATTCCGCATCGCTCTGCCGCTCGCCAACAGAGAGATCGAATGAACATCACAGGTCACATCCTCGTGATAGACGACGAAGCCCCGCTCCGCAAGACGATGGCGCGCATCCTGCAACAGGCGGGATTCCAGGTTACCACCGCCGAAGACGCCGAGCAGGGGCTTGCCTTCCTCAAAACCTCCAAGTTTGACCTGATCCTCACCGACCTGCGCATGCCAGGCATTCAGGGATTGGATGCGCTGAAACTCATCACTGCCAATTACCCGTCGCTGCCAGTAGTTCTTTTTACGGCACAGCCAGATGTGAACTCTGCTGTGGAGGCATTGCGTCATGGCGCAATCGACTATCTCCTGAAACCCCTCAAGCCCGAAGCGCTCATCGAGCGCGTGCGCGCGATCCTTCTCAACCAGCAGAAGGAAAAACGGAAAAACGAGATAATGCAACAGATCGAAGCGCTGCAACAGGAATTGAAGAACATTGAAAATGGAAACATCACCGAACGCCCCCTGCCCGAATCACAATCGGCAGACCGTTATCTCAAATGCGGCGAACTGGCGCTCGACCTGCACACCCGCCGCGTAAGCATCAACGAAGAGAGCATCAACCTGCCGCCCACCTCCTTCGATTATCTGCTCGTCCTCGCGCGCCATGCGCCCAATGTTGTGGATTATCAAACGCTCGTTGCCGAGGCGCAGGGTTACCATGCCGATTTACGCGAGGCGCAGGAACTCACCAAATGGCACATCCACCAACTGCGGCAGGCGCTCGAAAAAGACACCCGCAACCCCGCCCGCCTGATCAATGTGCGCGGGACAGGCTACAGACTGGTGGCAGAGTAACCGGAATCAGCCGCCAGTGTTGAAAAAATCAGATGGATGGAACCCGCTTCAAGCCCACGCCTGAGGCGGGTTTTTGATTCCCCAACTTTTGCCAACTCTTTTGCCTTTTCCCCATCGTTCCCAAAGCGGGTCTGAGCGAAAATATAGCCGCTATGGAAACCAAAACCGACTCCAATACTCATGCGATCCGTATCCTTGTGGTGGACGATCACCCGAATACGGCGTCCACCCTGGCGCGCGCCCTGGCGCAGTTAGGCGCGGGGGTACACGTCACCTCTGCCACCAGCGGGCAGGAAGCCCTTACCAAGGTGAAAGACTCTGCCGTGGATATTTTGATCACAGACATGATCATGCCCGAAATGACCGGGTTGGAGTTGATCGAGAAATTGCAAAACCACCCCGGCGGCAGGCCTGCCTACACCTATCTTGTCACAGCCTATGATGTGCCAGGGTTGAAGGTAACCGCCAACCGCCTGAAGGTGAACGATGTCATCATCAAGCCGGTGCGCCCGGAGCGCATCTGCCAGATCGCGACCAATGCCATCGAAGAGATGAAACATTCCACGAAGCCGAGGGCAACCGCAGCGGGGAAACGCAAGTTCAAGATCCTTGTGGCCGATGACCGCCAGGATAATGTGACCCTGCTGGCGCGTTATCTGGAATACGAAGGCTACGATCAAGTGACGGCAATGGACGGCATTGACGCGCTCAATAAGGTGCGGGATGAACTTCCCGATCTTGTGCTGTTGGATGTGAACATGCCGAACAAGGATGGTTTCGAAGTTCTCGAAGACATCCGCGCCGACCCAGCCATAGCCCATACCCCGGTCATCATTCTCACTGCCGCACGGTTGGAACCCATGGATGTGCAATCCGGTTTGAATTTGGGCGCGGACGATTACGTCACCAAGCCGTTCGACCGCCACGAGTTGATGGCGCGCATCCGTACCAAATTGCGCGTAAAGGAAGCCGAGGATGTCATCCGCCGGCAGAACCGCGAACTCGGCGTTCTGCTTGAAACCACCACCATCCTGAGCGCGCGCGGCAACCTCAATGAAATGCTGGATGCCGTCCTGCCCTCGATCGTCCGCCACTTCGACGCCGCGGCAGGCTACATCGTTGACTTCGAAAACGCCGCGAAAAAATCGTTCCCTGCCTCGTCGGAGGAGATAGATATCGTTCAGGTAATGGAATTTCTCGGCAAACCCCGCCAGGGGAACGGGGCGCACATCATTAACAACACGCAAACGGACATTTTTTGGCAGGCAAAACTGGGCGGGAAAGCGCTTTCGGCTGTCATCATTCCCATGTCCAACCGCCTGGGCAACCTCCTCGGCGCGCTTCTGCTGACGCACGAGGGAAGCGCCTGGTTCAAAGCGGAGCAGATCCCCGTCCTGCAAGCCATCGCCAACCAGGCCGCCGTCGCCATCGAAAACGCGGACTGGTATGCCTCCATTCAGGACCGGCGCGTACAAACCAGGGGTCCTTATGAACAGGAAAGATGAAGGAGGTTCGCCTTGTTAAAGTGGTTCAACGATCTTCGGATCAACGCCAAACTGTTCGCCATTCTCGCCCTGCCGCTGGCCAGCCTGCTCTATTTCTCGATCAACGGCGTTATCGAGAAATACTTCGTCGCCGAAAACATGCGCCAGGTCGAAACGCTGGCGGAACTCTCGACCCGCATCGGCGCGGCGGTGCATGAGCTCCAAAGGGAACGCGGCAGAACCGCCCTCTTCCTGGGCGGGCAGGAAACCATGTCGGCGGCGGAAATGGAATCGCAGCGCGCCCTCACCGACGAAAAGATCGAAGCGCTTCAAACCGCCTTGCAGGAGATCGAACCCGGCCAATACGGCGCCGTATTGCAGTCCATCGTGGACGAAGCGCAGGGACTCCTCGAAGCGCTGCCCGAAAAACGGGCACAGGTGGACGATCTCCAGGTCTCCAGCGCCGATTCCTTCGCCTACTACACCAGCGTCATTGACCCGCTCCTATCCGCCACCTCGCAAATCGCCGTCCTGGGCCGTGAAAGCGAGGTCGCCCGCCAGGCCACAACCTACCAATTGCTGTTGCAAGCCAAAGAACGCGCCGGCCGCGAGCGCGCCTTTCTTTCGGAAGCCTTCAGCGCCAACGAATTCGACGCGAATCAGTTCGCCCGCTTTCTATCCAATTCGACAGAGCAGGACACGTACACGGCCCTGTTCCTGGGTTCGGCGGCGGATGAACAGCAGGCGTTCTATCACAGCCGCATGACCGGCCCGGAAGTGGATGAAGCGGCGCGCATGAAAACAGTTGCGCTCGAAGCCGGTCCCGGTGTGGATTTGAACGCCAACGCCGATCTCTGGTTCGAGGCCGCCACCGGCCGCATCAACCTGATGAAGGAAGTGGAAGACCGCCTGGCCTCCGACTTGTCGAACGCCGCCGCCCGCATCCGCCAGGACGCCCTGCGCTCCTTCTGGACATTCGCCGCGCTGACGGTCGTATCCGTAACCCTGGCGCTGGCAAGCGGCTTCTTCCTGTCCCGTTCCATCTCCAACCCCTTGCAGTCAATGGAACAGGCCGCGGCAGCCATGGCCTCGGGCGACCTGCAACAGGAACTTTCCATCGCCTCGCGCGATGAGATCGGCGCGCTGGCGGTCGCCTTCAACCAAATGGCGTCCCGCCTGCGCGACCTGATCGGCTCCCTGGAACAACGCGTGAACGAGCGCACCAAAGCGCTGGCAAACGTGGCTGAGATCAGTACTATCGCATCCAACATCCCGGACTTGCAGAAAATGCTGGAAACCGTCGTCCACCTGACCCAACGCCGCTTCGGCCTATACCATGCGCATGTGTTCACCTACCACGAAGATACTCAGGAACTTCAGATCGTGGCTTGTGGCTACAAAGAAGGCGATGAACACGAAGGTACGCACGGTACCGCAAGCATTCCAATGGAGCAGGAGCAATCGCTTGTGGCTCGCGCCGCCCGCACCAGACAACCGGTCATCGTCAACGATGTGCGCAGTGACCCGGGTTGGCTGCCCAACCCGCTCCTGCCCGACACCGCGTCAGAACTGGCTGTGCCGCTGCTCGTCGGCGATAAACTGATCGGCGTGATGGACGTGCAATCCGATCGGGTTAACGCCTTCACCGAATCAGACGCCGATATCCAGATGACATTAGGCGCACAGGTCGCAGTTGCCACACAAAACATTGAATCCACGGAAATTGTAGCCAAGCGTGCGGCAGAACTGCAAACAGTTGCCAAAATCAGCACATCCGCCGCTACCATTGATGATGTTCAGAAAATGCTCGAGACCGTCGTGCATTTGACCCAACGCGAGTTCGGCTTGTATCACGCCCACGTATTCACTTTTAACGAAGGCACTCAAGACCTTCAGATCAGGGCTTGCGGCTATAAAGAAGGCGATGAACACGAGGGTACGCATGGCGCTGCAATCATTCCACTGGAACAGGAACAATCACTGGTAGCGCGCGCCGCCCGCACCCGTCAAGCCGTGATCGTCAATGATGTGCGAAGCGACCCGGGTTGGCTGCCCAATCCACTGCTCCCGGATACCGCTTCTGAAATGGCTGTCCCGATGATCGTGGGCGATCAAGTGTTGGGCGTATTGGATGTGCAATCAGAGCGCCTGAATGCCTTTACGGATGAAGATGCCAGTATCCAGACTACTCTGGCTTCTCAGGTTGCCACTGCCTTGCAGAACGCGCGCCAGTACCAGCAGACCATCCGCACCACCGCGGAACTCGCAGGCTTCCAGAGCGCCGTGAACGAAGCCGCCATCGTCGCCATCACGGATGTGGGCGGCAGGATCGAACACGTCAACGATAAGTTTATCGAAATCTCCAAATACTCGCGCGACGAACTGATCGGGCAGGACCATCGCATCCTGAACTCCGGCCACCATTCGAAGGAATTCATCCGCGATCTGTGGGTCACCATCGCAAACGGCAAGGTATGGCGTAATGAAATCTTCAACAAAGCCAAAGACGGTTCCCACTACTGGGTGGACACCACCATCGCCCCCATTCTCAACGAACAGGGCAAGCCGGTCAAATATGTGGCTGTGCGTTTCGACATCACCCATCGCAAACAGGCGGAAAAGGCGATTGTCCAACGCGCGGGTGAGTTGGAAACAGTGGCGCGCGTGAGTTCCGCCGCTGCCACCATTCTTGAAACAGACAAACTCCTGCTTGAAGTGGTAAAACTCACCAAAGAGCAATTTGGTCTCTATCACGCCCACATCTATTTGATGAATGAGGCTGGCGACACATTAGTGCTTGCCGCTGGCGCAGGCGAACCTGGCAGGCAGATGGTGGCAAATGGCTTGAGCATCCCGCTCAACCGCGAACAATCTCTGGTAGCCCGCGCAGCCCGCGAAAGACAGGGCACGATCGTCAACGATGTCACACAGGCTCCTGATTTTCTCGCCAACCCGCTCCTGCCAGACACCCGCTCCGAACTGGCTGTGCCGCTCATCGTTGGCAATAGCGTATTAGGCGTGTTCGACGTGCAATCCGATCAACTAGATCACTTCACTCCTGAAGATGTGAACATTCAGTCCACGCTGGCATCCCAAATCGCCGTCGCCCTGCAAAACGCCCGCACCTTTACCCAAGCCCAAAAACAGGCGGAACGCGAAAGCGCGCTCAATACCATCAGCCAGAAGATTCAAAGCGCCACCACGGTGGAAGCCGTGCTGCAGATCGCCGCGCGCGAACTGGGTCATGCCCTCGGCGCGCCGATGACGATTGCCCAATTGAGCATGAAGGATAAGTAACCCGAAACGCCGCGCGTTCAGGAGACACGACGTTATGACCTCCGAAAAGGAATCGAACAAACGGGTTACAAAACTCTTCTCCGATCTTGAACAGATCGCAAAAGGGCAGGAACCCGCCCCGCCATATCATACGGATGCCCCCCCCCGCCCCACCCATGGCGGCGGAGGAGTTGTCGGCGCGCATCCGCGAGCTGCAATCAAAACTCGAAGAGAGTGAAGCCCGCGCCGCCACGGCAGAATCGAAACTTGCCTTATTAAAAAACAGGGCGTCCAAACCCCAAGCCTCCCCAGCCATGCTCTATGACAGGGAACAGGTTGGCTTTACCTATCGCAACGAATCCATCCAGCCTTTGCGGGCGGTGGAACTGTCCGCAGAAGAATCCAATGAAGTCGTGGAAACGCCGCTCATTGCCGGCGGAGAGGTCATCGGCGACATCAAGATCACACCATCCAATCAGCAGCCCTGGACGGCGGAGGAAGCGCGCCTGACGAATAACGTCGCCCAGCGGGTTGCGCTTCAGATCCAAAACCTGCGACTGCTCGCCGCCACCGAACGCGCCCGCACCGAAGCCCAAGCCGCCACGCGTCAGTTCACCCATGAAAGTTGGGAAGGCTTCCTGGACGGCATCCGCAACAGTGAACGCATCGGCTACAAATACGATCAAGCCGCCGTCGAACCATACGCCGAATCCAAGCCCGCCGAACATGATATTCAGGAAACGGTCAATGTGCTGGATGAACACATCGGCAACCTGTATGTTAAAGCCGACCCCAGCCAGCCGTTAAACGAGGATGACAGGCGCATGGTCTCCGCCATTGCGCAGCGCGTTGCCCAGCAAGTGGAAAACCTGCGCCTGCTGGCAGATGCCTCACGCGCCCGCGCCGATGCGGAAGAAGCCACCCGCCGCCTCAGCCGTGAAAGCTGGCAGGCATACACACAGCGCTCCAACAGCGCTCTCGGGTATATCTATGACACCGTGCAGGTCAAACCCCTGACCGACAACACCCCGTTGGGTAATGTTAATTTCATCCAGCCGCTCACCGTGCGCGGCGAAGCCATTGGGCGCATTGCCATGGCGGATGCGCAGGTCACTCCCGAAGGGGAGGAACTCACCGCGCAGATTGCCGCCCGCGTCAGCGAACAACTGGAACGCCTGCGCCTGACAGAGGAAATCGAGAAGCGCGCGGCGGAACTCGCCACCGTGGCAGCCGTGTCTTCCACCGCCTCCACCACCCTCAACCCTGACGAACTGCTCCAACAAGTGGTGGATCTGACAAAAGAACGCTTCAACCTCTACCACGCCCACATCTATCTTGCGGACGAATCGTGGAACACCCTGTTGCTCGCCGCGGGCGCAGGCGACGTTGGCCATCAAATGGCGACCTCGGGTCACGCCATCCAAATGGACCATAAATCCTCCATTGTGGCGCGCGCCGCGCGTGAGCGCGCCTCCATTGTCTCCAACGATGTCCGCACCGAAAAGGATTATCTCCCCCACCCCCTGCTGCCAGATACCCGCTCTGAAATGGCAGTGCCAATGATCGTAGGCGACAAGGTGTTGGGTGTGCTGGACGTGCAAGCCGACGTGACCAACCGCTTCACCGATGAAGACGTCAACGTCAAGACCACGCTTGCCACGCAGGTCGCCATTGCCCTGCAAAATGCGCGCTTATACGCTGAACAATCAGCAACGCTGGCGCAATTGCGCGAACTGGACCGCCTCAAGTCATCCTTCCTGGCCAACATGTCGCATGAGCTGCGCACCCCGCTCAACTCCATCCTCGGCTTTTCGGATGTGATCCTCGAAGAACTCGATGGTCCGCTCACACCAAACATGACCAACGACCTCAAACTCATTCAGAAAAACGGACAGCACCTGCTGCATCTCATCAATGACGTGCTCGACATGGCCAAGATCGAATCTGGCAAGCTCAACCTCATCATCGAAAAATTCAACCTGCATGATATTATCGAGGAAGTTACCAGCATCACCTCGCCGCTCGCCAGCGAGAAAGACCTCGCGCTCTTCATCGAACCCGACTCGGACCGCGAAGTATTCATCAGCGCCGACCGCACCCGCCTGCGCCAGGTGCTCATCAACCTTGTGAACAACGCCATGAAATTCACTGAAACGGGCAAGATCTCCATCCGCGCCGTTTGCGAAAAGGCCAACGTTCTGATCGCCGTCAAGGATACCGGCATCGGTATTCCCCCCACTCATCTGGAAGACGTCTTCCAGGAATTCACCCAGGTCGATTCCACCACCACCCGCAAGGTGGGCGGCACCGGCCTTGGTCTGCCTATCAGTCGCCGCCTGATCCAAATGCATGGCGGGCGTCTTTGGGCGGAAAGCGCCGGCGTGGATGGCGAAGGCGCCACCTTCTACATCTTCATGCCCATCGAAGCAAATGTGGAAGAATCTGAACCCGTCACTAAAGCTAAATAAACGACATGGCACACCCACTCCACCTTCAATGCGCCGTTTGCGGCAACCAGCAGCCCTACGAACCCTTCGTTCCCGCCTCCTGCAAAAAATGCGAATCGCAGTGGCTCGAAGCCCGCTATGATTATGCTGCCTTCAAACGCGAGATCCTGCGCGGCATCCCCAACCGTCCCCGCAACATGTGGCGGTATCAGGATGTTTTGCCCATCGAGAATCCCGCCGCCCTGGATCTGTATCCCTCGGGTGGAACTCCCCTCTGGCTCTCACAACGCTTCGCTCCGGACCTGGGGCTTGATTCTGTTTACTTCAAAGACGAACGCTACGCCCCGACCTCTTCCTTCAAAGACCGGCAGGCGGGTGTGGCCGTTGCCGCCATGAATGAGCGCGGCATCAACGAAGCTGTCATCGCCAGCACGGGCAATGCCGCAGTTGCCTATGCCGCCGCCTGCGCGCGCGCGGGCATCAAACTCTGGGTATTCATGACCAGCCTTGTGCCGCAGGAAAAATTGCGCGAAGCTGCCCTCTTCGGCGCGGAAGTCATCCGCGTCAGCGGCAACTACGACCAGACCAAGCAGATCGCCAGTCAGTTTGCGCAACGCCGCAACCTCTTTCTGGATAGAGGCGCAAGTTCCATCCCCGCCCGCGAATCAATGAAGACCATCGCCTACGAAATCGTGGAAGGACTCGGCTGGCGCGCGCCCGACTGGTATATCCAAGCCGTCAGCGGCGGCATGGGTCCGCTTGGTGTGTACAGCGGCTTCAAGGAAATGTACGAAATGGGGTTGATTAACAAAGTACCCAAACTTGCCATCATTCAAGCCGAGGGATGCTCGCCCATGGTGCAAGCCTTCAAGTCTGGCAAAGATACAGCCAACCCCGTCATTCCTGATACACGCATCATCATCCTATCCACGGGCGATCCCGGGAAATCCTATACCTACCTGTGGAACCTTACCCAACAATACGGCGGCACAATGGAAGCGGTGAGCGACCTGGAGGCCTACACGTCCATGCAGAGGCTTGCCAAAAGCGAGGGAATGGCCGTCGAGCCGGCAACAGCCGTCGCCTTCGCAGGATTCGAGAAATTATCCAAAAATGGAACGATTGACAGGAATGAACTGGTCGTCATTAACTGCACGGGTCATACCTTCCCTGTTGAAAAACATGTGCTTGGCGACCAATGGGCAGTGGATGTACATTTGAGCAAAGACCAATCCCCCGCGCCGCGCGAAGGGCTGCAAGCCGCGCTTGAAAACCTCGATGAAAAGACCACCACGGTATTATTAATCGATGATAATTCAGACGATGCCCTCCTCATTCAACGATTACTGGAAGGCAGAAAGAACTACCGCATGTATCATGCCAGGGACGGTTGGGAGGGGCTGGCAATGGCGCGGCAAAAACTGCCCGACCTGATCGTCAGCGACCTGACCATGCCCGGCATGGACGGCTTCGGGCTGGTGGAGGAACTCAAACTCGACCCGCGCACTCGTGCTATTCCCGTGGTGGTTGTCAGCGCGAAGGATATTACATCTGAAGAACGTCAACGGCTTAACGGACATATCGAAGCGCTTTATCAAAAAGGCTCACTCCCCACGCGGAAATTCGTGGATAAGGTCATCAACGTCATCGCTGACCGAGCAGAAGATAAAAACGGATCATAAGGAGAAATAATTATGGGAAACAATGTTTTATATATTGAAGACAACCCTGATAATATGACGCTTGTCAAACGGGCGCTTGAGGCTCGTGGGTACACCCTCTTTGAGGCAATAACCGGGCTGGATGGAGTTTCGGCTGCCGAACATGAGAATGTGGATCTAATCCTTCTGGATATCAACCTGCCCGACATCGACGGCTACGAAGTGGCACGGCGCGTACGAGCCAGCGAGAAACACTCATTGGCATATGTCCCCATCATTGCCATTACCGCCAACGCTTTGAAAGGCGATGCGGAAAAGGCGCTCTCCGCAGGCTGCGACGTGTACATGTCCAAGCCTATCAACATCCGTGAACTTTGGGCGCGGATAGAGGCATTTATCCCCGCTCCAAATTCAAGGTAACCTGGATATGACCATGCAATCAATCAATACACCGCTGGAGATAAGAGCAGAAAAAAGAAATTCCTATATGACAAACCTGCAATGTTCAGGTTGCGGAAAAATATATTCCATTGAACAAATTCACACATTTTGTCCTGATTGTCAGTCCACGCTTTTAGTAAACTATGACTTGAAATCTGCCCGCCAGCATTTGGACAGGGACGAGATCGCCCGCCGTCTCAAGGGGATGTGGCGCTGGCATGAAGTGCTCCCTGTGATCGACCCAGCCAATCAGGTCACATTGGGCGAAGGGGATACGGCATTGCTGCCGATTAAAAGTTTGGGAGAAACGCTCGGTCTGACCCAACTCTATGTCAAAGAGGAAAGCAGCAACCCAACAGGCTCCTTCAAGGCGCGCGGACTTTCTGCGGCTGTTTCAAGAGCAAAAGAACTCGGTATCAAAAAGGTCATCATCCCCACTGCGGGCAACGCAGGCGGAGCGATGGCGGCTTATGCTGCGCGGGCTGGGATGCAATCCATGATCTACATGCCCAATGACACGCCTCATGCAAACATCGTCGAAAGCCGCATCGTCGGCGCGGAAGTGATCCTGATCGATGGTCTCATTAGCGACGCGGCGGGCATGGCGGGCATCAAAGCGCGTGAAGAGGGCTGGTTCGATGTATCCACCTTCAAGGAACCGTACCGCGCCGAAGGCAAGAAGATCATGGGCTACGAACTGGCGGAGCATTTCGGCTGGGAGTTGCCCGATGTCATCATCTACCCCACCGGCGGCGGCACGGGGCTGGTCGGCATGTGGAAAGCCTTCAAGGAAATGGAGGAGCTCGGCTGGCTGAAAAACAAAAAACGTCCGCGCATGGTGGCGGTGCAGGCGGCGGGCTGCGCTCCCGTGCCGCTCGCCTTCCAAAAGAAAGCGGAGTTCTGTGATTTCTGGGTGAACGCCCAAACGGTCGCATCCGGGCTGCGCGTGCCCAAAAGTTTCGCGGACCATCTGATCCTGCATGATATTTATGAAAGCAACGGCACCGCCATTGCTGTGGAAGATGCGGACTTATTGAAAGCCCAAAATGAACTGGCAATAGCCGAGGGCATCTTCGCCGCCCCTGAAGGCGCCGCCACACTCGCCGCCCTAAAGGAACTTGTGGCACAAAAATGGGTCCACCCTGATGAAAAAATCGTTTTATTCAACACAGGGTCGGGCTTGAAATATCTCGACAAGAATTAAGTATATATCTGAAAAATCGGAATGCAGGCTTTAGTCTGCAATTGCGGACTGAAGTCCGCGCTCCGTGGATTTTCCTAAAGCAAAAGGCGGTCACTCTGAAAAAGTGACCGCTTTTTTTACAACTGCAACACCGCAGGTGTTATCCCCAGCGTATCGATCAACTCATTCAACTCGTCATCGCTCAATCGGCGCCCCTTGCCCGCGTAGGCCGTGAGCATGGCTTCGTTCATGTTCGTGCCGAACGAGCGCCCGTCAAAGCGCGGCGTGGTGGTGACGACCGTCTTCACGCCGCGTTCCTTCAGC
>JAUXWL010000313.1 GCA_030680155.1 Anaerolineales bacterium | reverse complement strand
CGCGTACTTCAGTACCGCAATGTTCACATTGCGCGTACTTTGGCAGCCCATTTGTCGCTCGCAAGATAAATCCTTCGATGAACTCACCTGTGCCTGCGGCACTGGCGCAGGCAGGACATGTCTTGCGGTACAGTAGTCTGCACTTCGATTTTACGAATAGGCTTTTATTTCCTGATTATGACCCAAGCCGTACTGTCTTCAACTCTGATCGTCTTTTCCCTATCTGCAAATAATTCTGCAATTTCATCAGGCGCGAGGAAGTGACTGCGCATCAGCAATAACTTTTCAGCAAGCGCGATCAACTTCACGCCAAAGGTGCGGATATCCGGTTCTTCGATGACCAACACACCGCCAGTCTTCAGCACGCGGAACATTTCGCGCGCGGTGTGGGCATGGTCAATTACGTGATGCAGGGCATCCACCATGATGACGCGCTCGAAGGATTCGTCAGCGAAGGGCAGGGCTTCAGAACCACCGCACACAGGCTGGAGCGTGGAAAGAGGCGCTTCCCTCAACATGCCAACGGACACGTCGGCGATGACCACATCATCCACAAGATCGCGTATGGCTGTGGCAACCCGTCCCGTGCCGCCGCCGACATCCAAGAGTCGTCCGTGTACAGGCAATTCGGCAACCGCGCGCATCACAGCCACCTTGGAATACGAAACGCGCGCGTACATTGGGGCGATCAGGGCGAAATGGTCGAATGCAGGCATGGGGTATCAATTAACCGTTATGAAGTCTTTGATGTTGTCGAAGGTTGATGGACCAATACCCGAGACTTCCATGATCTCTTCAATGGTCGAGAAAGCTCCGTTTTGTTGACGATAGTCAATGATGCGCTGGGCAATGGTGGGACCAATGCCAGGCAGGGTATCCAATTCCTCAAGCGAGGCGGTATTGATGTTGATCAGATCGCCGCCGGTTTCAGTAACAATAGCTCCGCCGGGTTCTTCTTCACTAATTGTGCCGGGCAATTCAAGAGCAGTGTCATCCTCCGTGGGTTCACTGCCGGATTTATACGGGATGTTCAATTGTTGGCCATCCGTGAGCAGCGCCGCAAGATTGACCGCATTGATGTTTGCCGTGGAAAGCAGCCCGCCCGACGCATCAATCGCATCCTGCACGCGCGCGCCTTCCGCAAACTCATACAACCCGGGGCGCGGTACCGCGCCGATGACATGCACCGCAATGGGAGCCTTGGTCGGCGCAGGCTGTAACACAATCGGCTGTCCTGCGGGAGCGCGCGAAACGAACACCAACAGCCCCGCAAGAACAAAGCCTGCCATCACGCCGAGCAGCACAAATAACGCATTCTTCATGGCATTGATTTTACTCCAACTTCATCACCAGCAACTCTTCACTGTGTCGAATGACATTCGCTACATCGAACAGTTTTTTAATGCGCTGAAAATATCGCGGCATCTGGGCCTGCTCCAGCGCGGCAAAACCAAACTTCTCATACATCGGTCCGTTATGGGCAATGCACATCAGGTAGATGGGTCTGGGAGTTTTATCCAGCAAGGCTTCGATGACGGCGCGCGCAAATCCCTGTCCGCGATAATCGGGGTGAACCGCAATCGAAGCCAGTTCGAGGATGTCTGCGCCGTGAGGCTTGACCTGCCCGCAGGCAATGATCTCCCCCCGGTCATTACCTGCCACCAGAAAACGCTTCCAATCCAAACCTGTGGGGTTGATACCCACCATGTTAATTAAATCCTTAATGTGAGCGGAGTCCGACTCCAAGGCCGGGCGAATTGTGTAACCAGGCATGTGCTTCTACACTGCTCCTGCCGCAACAAGAATTATGAACGTTGCAATAAACCAATGAATGAGAAATGGATACAGAAACGACTTCGTGCGGTATGCAACCCAGCCGAAGGCAAATCCGCCAAAGATGGTGGAGAGGGTTTCCAATTCAGGTTTCCCGATATGCGCCAACGCAAACGGGACAGCTTGCAGCCAAAGCGCATCGTGCCCAAACCGGCGGGCGTAGGCAAATAGAATCCAGCCGCGAAAGAAGAACTCCCAGCCGATCAGATCAAGGAAGGTCGTCCACGGCAGGCCGGGCAGGAAAGGCTCGTAATATGCCTTCATGGATTCGTTCCCGCTGCCGAGGTAATAAATGACCGGGGCCATAAAGAGAACCCCGATGGCTGTATAAATCAGTCCGAGTTTCCAGTTTCCAAGCGAAAAACCATAATCACGCGGATTCTCCCGAAAGAGGATCAGCGTAATCAAAAGGGGGATCACGAGATAAAGAATGACGCGGTCCCAATATTTGTGGGGCATGATCTTGTGATAGTGATCCACCATTAACAGCAAGGCGCTGACGATGGTGACGGTGACGACCTTCCAATCGAGGTCCAGTTTTTCGCCGAGGAGATGTTTCATGGTTATCAGTGGGTAGTGGGTAGTGGGCAGTTATCAGTTATCAGTTATCAGTTATCAGTGGGCAGTGAGCGGTGATCAGTAGGGGAAGTAGGTTTGGTTTCCGTTGGGGGCGAGAAGTTGGGCAATTTTATCCGCATCGCGGAAAAGTTCAAGTCCCCAATTGGTTAGGAGCAGGAGGATGGCAAAGCCTGCAAACATCAGCGCCAGTTTTCCAAAACTCGATTCGCGCCAGTGGGCAGAGAGTCCCTTTATGTCGTTCGTCCAGCCGTGCGCGGCCAGGATCGCAAAATAGGGGATCAGCGCCAGGTGAAAGCGGTCCTCCGACAGGATAAGAACATGCGGCAGGATGTAGGAAATGAAGAGCAGCATCAACAGTGTTGTTTTTGGATTTCGCTGCAAAAGCGACAAGCCAAACGCGGCGGAGGTCGAGATGAAAACGAAGGGCAGGAGCAAAATCGCAGAAACGGTCAACAGGGCGGGTTTGGGAATGAAGCCCACGACATTGTTCGAGTAAAAATACATCAGCGCACGCTTTTCCAAACCGAAGAAGAAACCGAGCCTGTTCACCGCCAGCGGAAGAAACCGCCCGGGCTGGTCTTTGATGAATTCCAACGCTTTCTGCGTTCCGACTTTGTCGCGCCCGGCGTCGTCCAGGATGGTGAGCAGATCCAGCGAGGGACCGAAGATGAAGGAACCGTTGCCCTCGGGGTGGTAGCCGAGATACAGGTTGTACCCCATGGAAGTTTCAATTCCAGTGATTTTCTGATGCAAAAGCGAGTTACGAATGATCCAGGGAGAAATGACAGCGAAGAACATGGCAATAAAAAGAATGGCCCGGCGCCGATGTAAAAGGAACAAAACAAGGAATGCCAAAAATGCAAAAGGAAGAAGCACTGAACGGGTAAGAGCGGCAAGGGCGAGAACGAAACCAGAAAGCAGGAGGCGGAAAGCAGATGGTTTTTCGAATGACTTCAAAAGAAACAAGAAAGAGGAAAGAAGGAGGACAAAGAAAAGATTTTCAGTGCCAAGCCCAAGCGGGTAGACGAGAAGCATGGGGTAACAGGCGGCGATCCATGCCGAAATTCGCGCGGTCTTTTCAGCATCGGGAAGAAAGCGACGAGAAACGAGATAGGTCAACGGAGCAAGCGGCGCGCCGAGGAGAATCACCTGCGCCAGCCGTGCGGCAAAAAAACGCGAGAAATCCAATCCATTCAAAAAATAGACAAGCGCTAAAAATGTGGGATATAACGGCGCGCGGAAGGAGGTATATACTCCGCGTTCGGGGTCGTAATCGTTGGCAGTGGAAAGGTCGAATTCCACATATGGATCGAGCAGTTTCAGGTCTTCCTGCGCGTACCAGCGGAATCCGTTCCCCGAGGCGAGGCTGCGCGCCAGCATATCGTATTGGAACATGTCGTCGAGACCGATGCCGAGTCCGCGGGTGAGGAGGACGGGGATCAGGCGCAAGACGAGAGCGACGATATAGATGCGTACCGGGAACGAAACCTTCATTTCCGTAGTTTTTCGATGCGCCGCACAAGATAGGAGGAAAAATACCCTTCGTATTTAAGCCACAACTCGGGCAGTTTCCAATCATCCCCTGTAATTTTGCCACGGCAGTTCGCCGAGCCGCAGCGACAGTCAAATTCGTCGTAGGGGCTGCCGTCACACATGGCGTAATCGAAGCGCAGTTCTTCGCCTGCTTCGATGTCTCGCATGGCCGCCAAACCAATCTGGCCTGTGAAACCCAAATTCGGATCACATGAATGGTTAAAACAATCGTTGGGTTCTGGCGTCTCCCCCGTAAGCATGTACAAGTCTTCGTCAATTTGCGCAACGCGCTGGTTGAAGCGCGGCATGGATGGGTCAAGATCGTCCCTGTGTGCAATTGTGCCGCCCCATAGGGAGACAAGTTCGTCTTTGTAGATTCTCTCCAGCGCATAAACGGCACAGCCCCCGGAGGCGTGATGGCGCGCTTCGCATTTCGGGTTGAGATAGGATAGGGTTGTCATGTCACCTCAATGGATGGAATCAGTTTCAAGTCAGGAGTGAAGCGGGAGGGAGTAAACAGGAATCCCGCGCAGAGATCAAATCTGCTTGCAAGGCGCGATTATACCCAGCGCGGTCACAAATTGCACTTTTTTTAGAAGGGGAAAAGCGCAATTTGCACCCTACGGGCATGGAATGACAGTGGGCATTATATAAACAAAAAACGGGCGGTGAGGAAAATCTCACCGCCCGTTAATCGGCAGGGGTTATTTATTTCCGCCTTCGGTATCGGCTGAAGAGGAGGAGAGTTTGTGCGCGAGGAAAATGGGAATGAAAGTAATCATCACGACAAATGTGGCAACCACGTTCGTGACGGGACGGTCGCGCGGACGGGATAACTGGCTAAAGATCCAGATGGGCAGCGTGGTCTGCTGACCCGCCGTGAAAGTGGTGACAATGACTTCGTCGAAGGAAAGGGCAAACGCCAACATGCCGCCCGCCAGCAGCGCCGTGCCAATATTAGGCAGTACAACGTGACGGAATGTTTGGAATGAGTTTGCACCCAAATCCATGGAAGCCTCGATCATGGAGACGCTGGTACGGCGGAACCGTGCGAGAACATTGTTGTACACGACAACGACACAGAAGGTGGCATGACCGATGATGATCGTCCAGAAGGAGAATGGGATATCCAAGCCGCCAATTGCAGTCCGCAGTGCAATGCCAGAGACGATGCCGGGCAGGGCGATGGGCAAGACCAGCAAAAATGAAATTGCCTCCCTGCCAAAGAAGTTACTGCGATAGACCGCGGCGGCGGCAAGTGTCCCCAGGATCAGCGCGATGACGGTTGCAATGGATGCGATCTGAAAGGACAAGGTCAACGCACGCCACAAGTCTGCCCGCTGCCAGGCGACGCCGAACCACTTCAACGTAAAACCGGGCAGCGGAAAGGTATAGGTGGTTTCATCTGGAGTCAGGGTATACAGGAAAATGATCCAGATGGGGACATGCAGAAAGAGGAGGGTTCCCAGAGCGGCAAGTTTCAATCCCCAGGATGCTCTTGGGCGGGTATCGGATGATTTAGAGGGCATCGAATGCTCCTAATTTTCTGGCGATCAAAAGGTAGGCGATCATGATGACGACAGGACCCATGGTCATCGCAGCAGCCAGTGGGATATTCCCTGCCGTACCCTGATAGGAATAAACCGCCTGACCAATGAAGAATTTTGAGTTTCCGAGTGTGAGCGGAACGATGAAATCTCCCAGCGTCAGCGAAAATGTAAAGATCGAGCCTGCCACCACACCGGGGAATGCAAGCGGCAGAATCACGGTGCGGAAGGTTTGCAGGGGCTTCGCACCCAGATCACTGGAGGCATCCAGCAGGGATGCAGGTACGCGCTCCAATGCGGTTTGGATGGGGATAATCATATACGGGAGCCAGATATACATGAACACAATGAACATGCCGATGGGCGAAAGTGACAACGACGATCCGCCGATCCCAGGCAGGCTCAACAGCCAGTCCAGCGGGCCATTCAGGTTGAGCAAATTGATAAACCAGGAGAGGATGCCTTCCTTGGCAAGAATCAATTTCCATGCATAGACACGCACAAGGTAACTCGACCAAAGCGGGACAGTCACTGCGATCACCAGCCAGGTCTTGAGGCGGGGTGAGGCGAATTTTGCAGTATAGTAGGCAAGAGGAAAAGCGATCAATGCATCCGCAATGGTGACAGCGGTAGCCATCCCTGCGGTGCGCATGAAGATTTCACGGTTGGCGGGTGAGAAGATCTGCCCGTATGTTTTCAGTGTGAATTCACGGATGACCATGCCAGTAAAATCATCAATGGCGTAAAAACTGTTAATCAATAATGCAAAAAGGGAGCCAAGATAGACCACCGCCATGTACAGCATGGGCGGCACGAGAAAGAGCGCCAGCACCAGTCTGGGACGTTGATAAAAGTAGGTGGAAATGCGGTTGAGCATCCTATCCTCCCACACGGCTGACGTGGTCTTTGTGCCAGGAAAGCCTTATTTTTTGCCCTTTTGCAGAAAGGACATCCATGGAAGTGGATTTGAGATTCTGTTCCACGACCACCAGATCGACGCCGCCTTCAGC
>JAUXWL010000002.1 GCA_030680155.1 Anaerolineales bacterium | reverse complement strand
TGGTCACGATAGTAGCCTGAACGCCAGTCACCTTTTTGAAAGGCTCTGGCGATGGCGAGTTGGGCGATCTCTTTTCCATCGCCGAAAATTCCGAACTTTGCCTTGCCGCTCAGCACTTCTCTTCTACCGATAAGTGAGGCTTGCCTGCTTTGATATGCAAAGCGGTAATCTTTTATGATTTCATCTTTTTCAAGGGGAAGCGCAATCGTACCCTTCTTTTTGGGCATGAATCTCTCCTCAGATTTTTGGTTGGGGTGATTATAACAAATGCTATACTTGCCGCCATGAACTCTCCCCTTCAAATCGCGCAAACGAATATTCCCCAAGGTTTCATTGACCTCGGCGCGGGCGAACCGCAATTGGATCTGCTACCGCTGGAGATGCTCCGCAATGCTGCGGCGCATCGTCTCAACTTTGGAGATCGTGAATTTCTGCAATACGGCATCGAGCAGGGCGACGGCGCCTTCCGCACCGCGCTGGCAAACTTCCTCTCGCCGCGTTACGGCTTCCCCGTCTCGCCTGAAAATCTTTTCGTCACTTCGGGCATCTCCTCCGCGCTCGACCTGCTCTGCACGCTTTTCACAAAGCCCGGTGACACGGTCTTCGTGGAGGAGCCGACGTACTTTCTCGCCCTGCGCATCTTTGCGGATCACGGCTTACGCGTCGCTTCGATTCCGACCGATGAAGCTGGTCTTTCCATAGACGCCTTGACTCACGCCTTGAGAGAATCCACGCCCAAGTTCATCTACGTCATTCCCTCCTTCCAAAACCCCAGCGGACATACCCTCCCGCCCGAACGCGGTAAACAACTCATCGAACTCGCGCAAAAACACAACTTCCTCATCATCGCGGATGAAGTCTATCAATTTCTCGGCTACACCCAAACCCCGCCCACATCCTTTGGCGCGGAAATTGATTCGGGTCAGGTCATTGCTGTCAACTCCTTCTCGAAGATTCTCGCCCCCGGTCTGCGGCTGGGATGGCTGCACTCGAACCCAACAGTCATTCAAAAGATCGTTACCTCTGGCATGCTCGACAGCGCAGGCGGACTCAATCCCTTCACCTCTGCGATTGTCCGCAGTCTCATCGAAAACGGCGATCTGGATAAAAATATTTCCCACCTTGTGAATATTCTTGGCAAGCGCGTGCAAGTGATGGATGCGTCCTTGCGCGAACACCTGCCGCAGGTCAAATATACAAAACCGCATGGCGGATATTTCTTCTGGGTGCAGTCACCAAATATGGACGCACAGGAATTGCAGAAAAAAGCGCAAGCCTGTCAAGTGGGTCTGCGCCCCGGTATCCGCTTTTCGAGCCGCAATGGGCTGAATGACTTCTTCCGTTTGAGTATCTCGTTTTATGGGGAAGAACAGATCAAAGAGGGGATCGTACGATTAAAGGATTGTTTTCAAGACAGATAAAAGATGGGTACTTCCACTCCCTCGACTAAATTGTTAATATAAGTCTGTGGTAAGTTGTGTTATATTTCACTAAACGACAGTTGCTTATGGCAACCCGTCGAATCGAAATCAAGGGGGCAGTACAAAAAAAGCGAGAACAAATGAAAAAGGAAAAGTTACTTCGTTTAGCGGGGTTGATTGGAGCCATGTTCGTGTTGTTAGCCTGCAGCGTCTTCTCTTCAGCTGCACCAACAGCTTCTGTTACCCCAACGGAGGTGGTAACTTCTACTGTCGAATTGCCAGCCAGTACTGCCACAGCCATAGCCATAGCCATAGCCACGTCCATCCCTGCCGTTCAGGAGCCGACAATTGTTATTCGGCTGGGTCCTGGAAAATTCGCACAGCCGATCTGGTTGGAAGTTCTCACTGGAGAATACAAATTGACCAACGGTGTTACGCTATTAACCGGTTCAGCGATAGGCGTCTATACTGAATCACTGACATTCCCATCAGGAATGGCGATCGAGATCGGTGATGGCGGATTGGAGCTAATGGGTGTTTCCTACGATGCGGGGACGCAGCTGATCGTGGATTCATCGGGTAACCTCGTCACAAGAGCAGGC
>JAUXWL010000294.1 GCA_030680155.1 Anaerolineales bacterium | reverse complement strand
TGGCAAATTGAATTCGCTGGCCAGCAGCGCCATGTCACGGTTGACGCGGTGGTTCAGTTCGCGGTTGTCCGCTTTGGTGGCGAGGATCGGGACCACGCCGCGATTGATCAACTGGGTGATGATCTTGCGCAGGTATTCGGTATTGCGCGATTCGAAATGTGTGCCGACCTGAATAATAACGAACGATGGACGATGGACGCGCAGTTCACATTCGACGGGCGTTTCAGCAAAGGTGCAGCCATACGCGCCGCGATGCCACTGATCCCAGAGCAATGCGCCGGGCGTGGTGCCATCCTGTGAGGTGGAACTTTCGCGGCTGAACGAGCCGTCGAAGTGTGCGATGGTCTCCTGCAATTTTGGCGGGAGGGTCTCCACCAGCGCCGGGTCGGTTTCGTAGATGCCGAAGAACTCGTCGGGCTGCGTCTGGCAATCGCCAAAAATGGAAAAGGCATGCGGGTCGTTGCCAAGTTCCAAGCCGCGTTCGTAAATGGAGCGGATGTTTTCATTGGGCGCAGGCAGCGCGGGCAAATTCATCCATTCATTTGAGATGGGAGTCACCCTCTGTGTTGTGGATGTAGGGATTTGTGCGGGCGTGGACTCGGCACGTGCAGTCGCCGTCGCTTCCGGCGTGACTGTGGGCTGGTTCGCCATCTCAAGGCGGGCGCCTGGCGTCGGCACGCTGCGGGTGGGCGCGCGGGTTGGCGTTTCAGTGGGCAGGGGAGTTGCTTGTGGGGAGGACTGGCAGGCGGTCAGAAAAACCAGTAAAGTAAGAATCGCTTTTCGTTTCATTTGTTGCTAAGCTTTTCCCATTCCTTTGCAAACTTCAATATCCTCGGGCGGATGTGGAACGCGTATGGGTCTGCAACAGCCCTGCGTTGGGCGACCAAGTCCATCGCCTCCAGCGGATTCATGCCCTGCGCCACGAGCACGCACGTTCCCATCGCCACCCCGCGGTGACGTCCGTAGGCGCAATGGGTGTACACCCTGCCGCCCGCGCGGATCACATCCATGGCGGCATGTGCGCCTTGCATCAGCTTTCGGATCGAGATCAAAAAGAAGGGGCTATCCACGGAGCGCAGCCACAGCGTTTGCATCGGCGTATGGTGAGAATCAGGCCGGGGTCCCCGCGAGAAGCGCATGTTGATGACCAGTTGCACGCCGAGATCACGCAGTTGGTCGTAATCCTCCGAGGCTGGCGTGGTGCCGATAAAGAGATCGTCAGTAATGGGGGAGAAGTTCATGGCAGAATCGTAACATATCAGGGAAGTGGATGTAAAATTGGGGGAGTTCGGGTTGAAGGGAGTATTATTACAAGGTGGCGTATGAGGAGGCGGAGAGGATGATTGCAAGGATGAAGGATGAAGGATGAAAACAAAAAACCCACAAGATGTTCTTAGTTACATAGATCGCGCGCGACTGAATACGTTCAAGCCTGTTGATCAGGCAGTCGAGGCGCTCAACCTGCCGCCCCTGCGTTTTCGCAAATTGAACGGCATTCTTGGCGCGCTTACCATGCAAATCGAGGACGGCGGCGATTCGCCCGAAGTCAATGAGTTGTTGGTCAAGGCTTTGCGCGCGGCGATCATTTTTCAGGTTGGGGAGGCTGCCGCCAAATCAGCGTTGGATGCGTTGGCGCGATTTGAACAATCTGAAGCGCTGCGTTTGCGCGGAAAAAGGTCCGCGTGAAAGATCAATGAAGTTCCCTATGAGAAAACGATCCAAACCCAATAAGAAATTGACGCCGCCAGAGAATTTCTCCATTGGAGAATCGGTTGTGGTCAAGCCCGCCGTAGTCGATCCCGATTATGGATTCGACATGGGCGGTTGGCAGGGGCGCATTACCGAAAACCACCATGCCGACGAACAAGGCAATCCTTTGGTGAGCATTGCCTGGGATAGCATCACGCTGAAACAAATGTCTGTTGAAATCATCGAGCGCTGCGAGGAAGACGGCTTGGATTGGTCTGTCATGGGACTCTACGCCAGCGAAGTCATGTCTGCTTCGCCGAGGGACAAAATCCATCAAGTGGATCAAGTCAAGGCGGAAATTGAAGACGCGCACGAGATGGATCATCTGGGCGAACAGGGCAGGCGTATGCAACAAGTCCTAAACAGCGCAAGCAGGAAAGGCGAGATGGGCAGGTTTGACGCATGGGGAAATTACTTGAGTGAGAAACTTACCTTCCCATTTGAAGCCGAAGTCTCTGAACATCAGGATCGCGGTTTTATACGGTTTGGCGAGCGCCTCAGCGTATTGGGTTTTAAAATCATTGACGATTCGTATGGGATCATCGTGTCAGTCAAAACAAAACGGGGACACTATGATTTCCCCCTTTGCGATTTGGAAGCGCTTCCCGAAACATCCCCAAACTATCAGCCGTTGAATGACTACGTTGTCTGGTTTGCGAACAGGTAAGAGGATGGTTGGGAAGGTGAACGTTTAATAAGAAATGGACTCAGCCCACCGATGATGGCGGTTTCCATTTCCTCTTCTGAAACTGATGGATCTTCGGGGAGTCCCAGGAATTCCAGCACGTATGGGTCTTTGATAAAGTCGGCGGGACTGTGTTTTTCAAAATCAGATTCTTTTACCAACGCGGATTTTTTATCTTGTGAAGCCAGCAGGCGTTCATAGTACAGGGTGTGAATATTGCGTTCAAGGACGCGCGAACTCCAATTTTGTTCAGCGGCTTCGGTCAGGTAATACTCGCGGGCTTTCGGGTTTTCCACGCGCATGATGAGGCGGTAATGCGTCCAGGTCAATTCGGGGCGCAGTGAGTCCCGAATTGGGAATGTCTGATAAAACTGGCGCACTCGTCGCAGTTCCCGTTCATCAGCAATTCCAAATCTAAAATTGTGTAGAAGGCAAAGATGCCAAACCTTAACGCAAAGACGCAAGGCCGCAAGGCTTTTTTAGGATTGCCCCTGCGCCAGATGGTACTCTTGCCGATTCCGTCGAGGAAAGGTCAAA
>JAUXWL010000271.1 GCA_030680155.1 Anaerolineales bacterium | reverse complement strand
TTCCTTTTTTTTAAATTAATGCGCTCATTGTACCAGTGATTATTTGAGTCGAAAGTCAAAGGTCAAAGGTCCAGCAATTCCAAATCTGAATCTAACAATCTCAACGCAAAGCCGCCAAGACGCTAAGATTTTGACCTTTCCTCGACGGAATCGGCAAGAGTACCATCTGGCGCAGGGCAATCCTAAAAAAGCCTTGCGGCGTTGCGGCGTTGCGTTAAGGTTTGGCATCTTTGCCTTCTACACAATTTTAGATTTGGAATTGCTGTCAAAAGTCGGGGGAGCACTCAAAGTTTGTTGTAAATAGGCTCAAAGCCGCCGTCCTCGGCGGCGTGTTGCAGGTAAATCCTTCGCCGAGGAAAGTGCCCAGAATGGGTACGGCGAAGGGAGCAAACTCATCTACAAACTTTTAGCGCGCCCAAAGTCGGCCGCAAGACCTTTGACTTTCGACCTTCGACTATATAATACCCACGGTCAGAAATTGCGCTTTCCCGCTTCTAAAAGCGCAATTTCTGACCGCGCTGGGTATAATTTGCTTATGCGCTACGACTTATGCCTGCCCTGGTATTGGGAATATGATGATGTTTTCGTTGGAATGGTGGAAAGAGCCTGCATCGAAGAGGGAATATCACTCTGGCAGATCAAGCCAGACAATCTACTTGAATCGATCACTGCGCTTTACAAAGGTGTGACCACCTTCAAGACCCTGCTCCACCGCGGGCAGGGTGAAGCAATCTTTGCCCCGATTCCCCGCTGGGCAAAGGAATTTGGCGCGCGGCGTATCAATCCCGCTGAGATTTCGGCATGGTCAGAAGACAAAGCGACCATGCACCTTGAACTCATCAGCGCAGGCTTGCACACGCCCTACACGATTCTGCTCGCGCCATTTCTTGAGCAGCCCGTCGTCCCCTCCATTGGCTTGACCCCGCTTGGTCAAAATTTCGTCATCAAGCCATCGAACGGCGGCGGCGGTGAGGGTGTCATCCTCGGCGCAAATTCGGTGGACGAGATATTGAAGGCGCGCATGGAATTCCCCGAGCAGAAGTATCTGCTGCAAGCGCATGTCAATCCGCGCATTATCGGGGATGCGCCCGCATGGTTCCGCGTTTTTTACGCCAACGGGGAGACCTATCCCTGCTGGTGGAATCCGCAGACGCATATTTACGCCACTGTCACAGCGGAGGAAGAGGCCCAGGTCGGATTGAGCAGCTTACGGGACGTGACGAAGCGCATCGCTTCCATCTGCAAGCTGGATTGGTTCACTACAGAGATCGCCCTCGCTGACGAATTCGTCGTCGTGGATTATGTCAATGATGAAATTGATACGCGCGTGCAAAGCCACGCAATGGACGGTGTGCCTGATGAGATCATGGAGCAGGTCGCAAGGCAGTTGGTAAAAATCGCAAAGGAACAATTATGAAAAAAATTCGCGCACGGGATTTGGGAATACCATTTGAAGGCGAACCAGGCGTACACAACGCGATTACAGACGTCCCAGGCGTGACGGTTGGATACTCGACCATCATCGCAGGGAAAACTGCGCGGACAGGCGTAACCATCATCCATCCGCGCGGAGCAAAAGATTGCACGCCTGTATATGCGGGTGTTCATTCATTCAACGGCAACGGTGAAATGACAGGCGCGGCATGGATCGAGGAGGGCGGCTTTCTCGAAGGCCCTGTTGGTTTGACGAATACCCACAGCGTCGGCATCGTGCGCGACGCGATCATCAAGTGGGAAGTGAAAAATAAAATTCAATATCAACCATGGACGCTGCCTGTTGTCGCTGAAACCGCGGATGCGTGGCTGAATGATATGAACAGTTTTTTTGTGAAAGAAGAGCATGTGTATGAAGCGCTTGATTCAGCAACCTCAGGCGCAATTGACGAAGGCAATGTCGGCGGTGGGACGGGGATGATGTGCTACGAGTTTAAAGGCGGCACTGGGACATCCTCGCGCAAGCTGCCCGAAAAATTCGGCGGCTGGACAGTCGGCGCGCTGGCGCAGACCAACTTCGGCAGGCGGCATCAGTTGACGGTGGCGGGCGTGCCTGCGGGAACGCATTTACGCAGCCACACACCCACAGCCAACGGGGAAACTCCATACGAACGCTGGGACGATTCGTACAAACAGGATGACGGCTCACTGATCGTTATCGTCGCAACCGATGCGCCGCTGCTCCCCCATCAATTGAAACGTGTTGCGAAACGGGTTTCGCTTGGCATGGCACGCACGGGTTCCATCGGTGGGAATGGCTCAGGCGATATTTTTCTGGCGTTCTCGACAGCAAATCCGCAGGCGGCACAGGGGGACGAAAAAGGAATTTCAACCATACAGGTCTTGAACAACGACCACCTTGACCCGATCTTCGCGGCAACCGCCTACACCACCGAAGAGGCAATTATCAATTCCGTGATCGCGGCAGAGGATATGGATGGGCACGAGATCAGCGTGAAGGCAGTTCCGCATGAGGATTTGAAGGATGTGCTGAGAAGGTATGGGAGGGGGTGATGGAAGGCAGTGAGCAGTCATCAGTGAGCAGTGAGCAGTCATCAGTGAGTAGTGGGCAGTGAGCAGTGGGCAGTTGGCAGAACATTGATATGGAGGATGGCATGGCGTATAGACTTGCGATGGAAATTTTTGAAGCCGGCAAATCATTTCCGAAGAAAGAGAAATACTCCCTAAGGTACGAAGAAGTCGGCAAAATGCTCGGCGCTATGATGTCCATGCCCGAAAAATTCATGCCTCGAAAATAACCCCGCCTTCTGCCTTGTCCCTCCGTTCTTGAAACCACAACTTATAAACATGCGTAGATAAGTTCAGTTATAAAACAAGGAGTTCTCATGTCCAATATTCTCGAAGTAAAAGAACTTGTGAAGAAATACGGCGATTTCACCGCAGTCAAAGGAATATCGTTCGATATCAAGGAAGGCGAGATTTTCAGCCTGCTCGGCCCCAATGGCGCGGGGAAGACGACCACCATCTCGATGCTCTCCACGCTGTACGCGCCCACTGCGGGCGATGCAACCATTGCAGGATACTCTGTGAAGCAGAATCCGATGGCGGTGCGGAATGCGATCGGCGTTGTCCCGCAGGATATTGCGCTATACGAAGACCTGACCGCGAAGGAAAACCTCATCTTCTGGGGACAGATGTA
>JAUXWL010000270.1 GCA_030680155.1 Anaerolineales bacterium | reverse complement strand
GAGCGCAACGCGCTGACGGGCTTTGCGCCGGTCGGTTTGTTCATGCAGGCGTTGGGCGTGACCATCCTTTCCTCCACGCGCGTGAAGCTGGAAGGGAAGAACCTCTTCCCCTGGCCAGTGACGATCAAATACAAGGGACTGACCGTCACGCGCGGCCTGGAGCAGACCATGGTCACATTCATGAACGGGGAAAGCGCCATCGTGAAGGACGAGGCGGCTTGTATCGTGGAGATGTAAAGTTGAATTGCCTCAAATCTGAAGAAAATAATGCATCTTGAGTTTTCAAGGTGCTTTTTATTTTTGTTAACAATTGATGAAATTTGGCACAAGTAAAAAAGTATGGTATAAAAATTTCGGGGTTTAAGTCATTATTCAGGGGAATTGCAGGGGGGAAGAACGCATTTATATGTAACGAAAGGATAATACTTATGACAAAAACAGTGGTTGCAGCAGCTTTGGGAGAATGCGTCCATGTGGCGGGTGTGATGAACTTTTTGCGTCTCGCAGAATCGGCCGGATGGAAGACCGTCTTTCTCGGTCCGGCCGTGCCGATCGAGGAGGTGCTGAAAGCCGTCAAACGCGAGAAGGCGGATTTGGTCGGCATCTCATATCGCCTTACGCCTGAAACAGGTGAACGTTTATTGGGTGAGTTTGCCGAAGCCGCTTCAGAACTGCATGAAGCGGGAGTCCGCTTTGCGTTTGGGGGGACTCCGCCCGTGGTGGAACGCGTCAACTCGATTGGCTTTTTCGAGCAGACATTCGATGGCAGTGAACAAGTTGAGGAGGTGTTAAGTTACCTGAAAGGCAACCAAGCCGCAGTTAAGTCCGAAGCGGATTATCCGCAGACGACAGTCGAACGCATCCAGTGGAAATCTCCGTATCCGATATTGCGTCATCATTTTGGTTTGCCGACGATGGAAGCGACGATTGAAGGCATCGAAAAAATTGCGGATGCGCACGCGCTGGATGTCATCTCGCTCGGTATCGATCAGGACGCGCAGGAAAATTTTTATCATCCTGAGCGGCAGAACCCGCGGCAGAAAGGTGCGGGCGGTGTGCCGGTGCGCTCGGAGGACGATTATCGCGCGTTATATCAGGCCAGCCGACGGGGGAATTATCCGCTCTTGCGCACGTATTCGGGGACGGACGATTTTATAAGACTCGCAGAAATGTATAAGCGTACGATCAACATCGCATGGTGTGCCATACCTTTATTTTGGTTCAATCAAATGGACGGGCGCGGACCTTGGGACCTCGAAGGTTCGATCCGCGAGCACCAAAGTGTGATGCAGTGGTACGGCGAAAATAATATTCCTGTTGAACTCAACGAGCCGCATCACTGGGGTATGCGCGATTCATCGGATGTGACGTTTGTGGTTGCGGCATATCTTTCGGCGTACAACGCGCGCGCGTTTGGCGTGAAGGATTACATCGCGCAGATGATGTTCAATAGCCCGCCTGGGCTTTCGGACGCGATGGATTTGGCGAAGATGCTGGCGGTGATTGAAATGATTTCTCCGCTTTCTTCCCCCCAACTTGGGGGGAGCGAGGGGGGTAGTTTCCGCGTTCTCAAGCAAACCCGCATCGGTCTGCTCTCGCATCCGCTCGATACCGACGCGGCGCGCGGACATCTCGCCGCCGCCACCTATCTGCAAATGGCGCTCAAGCCCGATATTTATCACATCGTCGGTCACACTGAAGCCGATCACGCCGCCACAGGCGATGACGTCATCGAAGCCAGCAAGATCGTGCGCCGCGCCATCAACAACGCGA
>JAUXWL010000269.1 GCA_030680155.1 Anaerolineales bacterium | reverse complement strand
GCAACGCCGCAAGGCTTTTTTAGGATTGCCCCTGCGCCAGATGGTACTCTTGCCGATTCCGTCGAGGAAGGGTCAAAATCTTAGCGTCTTGGCGGCTTTGCGTTGAGATTGTTAGATTCAGATTTGGAATTGCTGCTTTGTAATTGACAGGCTTGACAGATACATTTTTATATTGGATAATATACATAAATTGTATATTATCCAATATAAAAATGAAAAACTTAGCGCTTGCCTTGTTCGATAGTATTCCTTATTTCACCATCGAAGGCTTTAAACAGGTCTCCAATATTGAATCGCCACATACGGTACGTGTCATGTTGCATCGCTGGGCACAGTCTGGTGATATCCTGCCGTTGAAAAAAGGTCTTTATATGTCGCGCTATTTCCACGAGCAGCATCGGCGGGATGCTGAATTTTCCAGCGCAGTGAGCGCCATCATCCTGCCCAATTCCTATGTTTCGCTGGAATATGTTTTACAACAGTACAATCTGCTGACCGATATCACCTACCCGGTGACTTGCATCACCACTAAAAACACACGCACCATCGTTAACTCCATAGGCGCCTTCTGGTACAGGAATATCCGTCCTGATCTGTTCACAGGCTTTGAGATCACAGAATACTTCGGCATTCGGATTGCGACTGCAAGCCTGGCAAAAGCGCTTTTCGATTACCTGTACCTGCGTCCCATACCAACGGCTTATCGTTCACAGAAAATCAACCTGGCGGAAGAGCTTCGCCTGAACCTGGATGAAGTGGATGACAAGGCGCGAATGGAATTTGCTGATTTTATTGAGCAGGGAGATTCCAGGAAGATGCACGTCATCCTGGAAAATTTCAGGAGAAATGCATGGCAACTTTAATCCATATCCTGCAACATACCTTGAGTCAGAAAGCCCCCAGCCTGCCTGTGGAGACCAAACGGATCATCCTGAAAGAGGCGTTGCAATCCATCCTATTGGATTTTGTTTACAACCACCCGGTCTATAGGCGGCTGAACTTTTATGGCGGTACCTGTCTTCATGTGGTTTACGGGCTAAACCGCCTGTCCGAGGATATTGATCTGGATAACGGCGCGGGTATTGATCTCGCCAGTTTACAGGATGAACTGTCCATGATGTTCAGGAATTCGTTGGGCTATGATGAATTGATCAGTAAGCCGCAAAAGGGCGAAAATGGCATCCTGCGCCTGACGCTCAAGTTCCCCGTGTTGAACGAATTGGGATTGTCTGCCTATCCCAACGAGGCGCTGCACCTCAAGGTTGAGGTCAGCCATCACCAGCAGGTGGCGGTATTACAGAACACGCCGGTGTTTTATCATGGACGCAGTTTTGTGCCGGCTCATTTTTCGCTGGAAACAATGATGGCTGGCAAAATGATTGCCTGCCTGGAACGCAACTTTCCGCGTGGGCGCGAGGGCGCCTTCATCAAAGGCAGGGATTTTTATGATCTGCTCTGGTTCATGCAGAAGGGCATCCAACCTCTGACCGAAAAACTTGCTAAGGATGCCGCGCAGCCACACACAACCACCACAGCCTTGCACGCCCTGCGGGAGAAGGTTGCCGAAATTCGCATTGCGGACCTGGCAGTGGATTTACTGCCCATGTTTGAATCGCGCCCGTTTATCGAGGCATGGCTGGAGCGCTTCCACGCCAACTTCGAGCGGTATTTATTGGAGTACCAATAGAAGTTTCAGCGAAATATAGGAAACCTTTCCGGGTATAGCGCAAAAGTATCGGCTATTATGCTCCAGCCGCAGTCCCCGGCGGCGTTTTGCGAGGGAACCCTGCGCCGAGGACGGCGCAGGGAGCAAGTTACCGACAGTTTTGCGCTATACCCAACCTTAACCTTTCCTGTGTGCAAGCAAAGGTTGTCAGCGGCAGTCGCTCAAGCCGCCGTCCTCGGCGGCGTTTTGCGAGGGAAACCCTGCGCCGGGGATGTATGCCCAGATATGGGTACGGCGCAGGGAGCAAATTGCCTGACATGGTTTGCTTG
>JAUXWL010000264.1 GCA_030680155.1 Anaerolineales bacterium | reverse complement strand
GCTGACGATTGATTCCGTTTTCTCGAACATACCCTGCGTCCATACACCGCGCGGGGATTTTGCAGAGTTTAGGTACCGCAATGTTCACATTGCGCATACTTTGGCAGCCCATTTGCCGCTCGCAAGATGAATCCTTCGATGAACTCACCTGTGCCTGCGGCACTGGCGCAGGCAGGACATGCCTTGCGGCACGGTATTGTCAGAATAATTTGGAAAAGTTCAAAAGTGGGCTACACCACCTTTGCCGCGCCGCCAACCCCAGCCACCAATACATTGCCAACTTCCGGCAATTCTCTTAACCGCTTTTCAACCTCTTTTGCATATTCACCCAAACAAATCACATGGACATTCGCCCCTGCATCCACCGTGTAACCGACGGGGAGTCCGCTTGCGCGCCACTCGCGCACCCGATGAAAGATTTCCACGGTGGCAGGCTGCCAATACATCAACGGCGGATTGGAGGTCATCATCACCGAATGCATCATATCCGAATCGTGTTCGATAATATTCGCGAAGGCCTCGAAATCCTTGTTGAGGATCGCATCGCGGCAAATGTCTAAACGGCGCGAAGCATCTGCCACGCGCGCATTTTGCAGCGGACTCGTCCCTGCGATGGCGTGACCTTCAGTGGAGCCTGTCTTTTTGTGAGCCGCGCTGACCACGGCGATGCAATCCACCAAATTCCAATGGTCAACGGGTGCGATGGAGAACGCGAAGGAGTCTGTTTCCGCTTGTCCCATTTGCCATTCGACGAACCCAGCCGGAATGGAGCGCGAAGCGGAGCCTGATCCACGCCGCGCCAGGACAGACAGTTCGGGCTCGCTCAGTTCAAGTCCTGCGGCTTTGCTGCCAGCAAATGCCAACGCCGCAAACGCCGCCGCAGAGGAGGCGATCCCAGCGCCGGCGGGGAAGTTGTTCTCGCTGGTCACTTCAGCTTTTTCGTTTATCTTCGCCATCCCGCGCACAAGGTCAAGGATGGATGAAACGCGATTAAGCCCTTTCCCCGAAACAGGCTTGGAGTTGATGAGCAGGCTGTCTGTCGAAAGCGAAGCGGAAAACGTGACCGTGGTGCGGGCAAACAGTCCATCCAAATTCATCGAAATGGAACCGTTGACGGGTAGTCGCAGGGCGTTATCACGATTGCCCCAGTATTTAATGAA
>JAUXWL010000263.1 GCA_030680155.1 Anaerolineales bacterium | reverse complement strand
GCTGACGATTGATTCCGTTTTCTCGAACATACCCTGCGTCCATACACCGCGCGGGGATTTTGCAGAGTTTAGGTACCGCAATGTTCACATTGCGCATACTTTGGCAGCCCATTTGCCGCTCGCAAGATGAATCCTTCGATGTACTCACCTGTGCCTGCGGCACTGGCGCTGGCAGGACTTGACTTGCGGTAAGATATTGTCTGGATAATTTGGAAATGTTCAAAAGTCTGCACTCCGATTTTAAGCAAGCCACAGGGTTTGATACGGTTGCAGGGTCAATTGCACACCCACGGAGCGGTTCGTGAGCAGATCGCGAGCCGCTTTTTGATTCGGAATTTGTATCTGCACTTCCTGCGCGGATACATTTTGCAGGCACAAGACCTGTTCGGTTTCGTTGGGGGATGCGCGTAAGACAGCGAAAATTCTTTTATCGATTTCTAAAATTCTTTGTGTGCCGTGCGGATGAAAAGCAGGTGATGATGAACGCGCCGCAAGCAATTGACGATAGCGGGCGAACACCTGATAGCGGAGGGAATTTTGGTCGGCGAGTTCCGCTTCCAAATCGGCGCGCTCCAACTTTTGACGGTTGATCGTGCGGTTATGTTTTGTAATTTCCACGCCTGCGTACCAATTACGCGAACCAAAGAGACTGTGAAAGTAGATGCCAGGCATTCCAACCAGCGAGAGCATGATCGCCTGCGCGGCGAGGAAGCGGTCAATTTGGGCAGCAAGCGGTTCATTGCCCTGCGGATCAGACAGCGCATCGAAATAATTGATGTTCATTTCATACGGACTTTGCGTGCCGTCTGCGTTCTGTTTGTAGGAGATCAAACCGCCGTGCGCGAGAGTCTGCGCGACGAGCGCGTCAATGTCAGCAGGAGATAAAATTCCACGGGCAGGATTCAAGCCCACCCCGTCGTGTGAGGCGAGAAAATTGAAGAAGGTCGTCTTTTCCGAAGGGAGAGTTAGTCCGGAAGCCCAATCCGATAGGATGCTGGCATCCGCAGTGCGGAAGGTGTGAAGCGTGAGCGGGGGCAGCGCAAAATTGTAAACGAGTTGCGCTTCGTTCGTGCCGTCGCCAAAGTAGGAGATGTTATCCGTGTGCGGGACGTTGGTCTCGGTGATGAGATGCACATGCGGAGCGACATCGTTCAGCGCCGCGCGCAAAAGTTGAACAACCCTATGCGTTTGCGGCAGGTGGATACAGGACGTGCCGATCTGTTTCCAGAGATAGGCGATTGCATCGAGGCGGATGAACTGTGCGCCGCGCTCGGCGTACATGAGGATGATGTCGAAGATTTCGAGCAGGACAGCGGGGTTTTGAAAATCCAAATCCACCTGATCGGCGCTGAAGGTCGTCCACACTTTTCTTTTGCCGCTGGGTGTTTCAAATTCCGTGAGCAACGGCAGCGCGCGCGGACGGACGACATTCGACAGGTCAGGGCTGCCTTCCACGGTGACAAAATAATCGCGGTACGGTTTTTCATCGCACAGGAATTTTTGAAACCACTCGCCCTGTGCAGACGCATGATTGATAACGCCATCGAACATCAGACGGAAGGATTTCCCCAATTCTTCAACATCCTGCCAGGCGCCCAAGTCGGGGTCAACGGCGCGATAATCCTTCACCGAAAAGCCGTCATCCGAAGACCACGGATAGAACGGGAGAATATGAACGCCGCTGACCACATCGCGCAAATGTGCTTCGCAAAATTCGGAGAGGGTTTGCAAATGAGCTTTTTTATTTTCACGCACCTGATCGCCGTAGGTGATCAATAACGAGTCTTTTTCTGTGAGGGAAGGGTCAACGGGCTGGGGTATTCGTCCGCGATAGCGCTCGATCAACATCAATAAACGGTCATGGATTTCAGCGGTACGTTCCGCGCCATAAAGTTCAGTGAGAGTTGTGGTATAAAAAGTTTGCATCATGCGAGTCATTGTACTGCATGAAAACAGGGGAAAAATCCATTAACGGTAAGGAGAAACAAAAAATATGACACACTCACGAAAAATCGGATTCATTTCCACCCGTTTTGCAGGCACAGACGGTGTTTCGCTTGAAACCTCCAAGTGGGCAGCGGTGCTCGAACGGCTGGGTCACGAATGTTTTTACTTTTGCGGAGAAAGCGACCGCCCCGCTGAAAAAAGTTATGTCGTCCCTGAAGCGTTTTACCGCCACCCCGCAATCGACGAGATCAACCAGGTTGCGTATCAAGGCACATGGGGAACGCTGCATAAGGGGCGCAAAATGCACCCTGAGATCAAAGACCTGCACAAGGATTTCTTTTCGGTGTACATCCGCCCCGCGCATATCACCCAACACATTCAAGAGATGCGTTTTTATCTCAAGGAGCATCTGTATAATTTCGCGCAACAATTCAACCTTGAACTATTGATCGTTGAAAACGCGCTCACCATCCCGCTCAACATCCCGCTGGGTCTGGCGCTCACTGAGTTCGTCGCGGAGACGGGCTATCCCGTCATCGCGCATCATCACGATTTCCATTGGGAACGTCAGCGCTTCATGAACAACTCGGTGCATGATTATCTCGCCGCGGCATTTCCACCCAACCTGCCATCGGTTCGGCATGTGGTCATCAACTCGGTGCAGGCGCAGCAACTCGCCTCGCGGATCGGCGCGACTTCGATGGTCATCCCCAACGTGATGGATTTCGACTCGCCGCCCCCGCCCGTGGATGACTACGCCAGCGCGGTTCGGACCGACCTCGGGCTTGCTCCTGACCAGTATCTTTTTCTTCAGCCCACACGGATCATCCAGCGCAAGGGCATCGAACACGCCATTGAACTAACACGCCGCCTCAATCTCCCCGCGGAGTTGGTCATCTCTCATGCGGCAGGAGACGAAGGGACAGAGTATGAGCGGCGCGTCCGTGAGTTTGCCAAACTGCTGAATGTTGTTGTCCGCTTTGAAGCCGACATCATCAGCGAGACCAGAGGCATCACTGCCGATGGGCGCAAGGTCTACTCATTGGGAGACATCTACCCATACGCAGACCTTGTGACGTATCCCTCCGCGCTTGAGGGATTTGGCAACGCCTTCCTTGAAGCAATCTATTTCAAACGTCCGTTGATCGTCAACAATTATTCCATCTACGAAGCGGATATCAAACCGAAGGGCTTCAAAGTAATCGAGTTTGACGGCTTCATCAGCAACGCCACCCTGGAAGAAACCCGCTTCGTGCTGAAACATCCTGAAGAATCGGCGGAACTTGCCGAACACAACTACGAATTGGCGCGCCGTTATTATTCATTCACCATGTTGGAACGGCATCTCAGCCTGCTGCTATCCGATTGTTTTGGAGAAAGTATATGAAAATAGCCTTGCTGCATTATTCGTCACCGCCCATTGTGGGCGGCGTGGAGAGTGTGCTTGCGCACCATGCGCGCTTGATGGCAAATGCGGGGCATGAAGTGACCATCCTTGCAGGGCGCGGCGAATCATTTGATGAACGCATCCCTGTGCGCGTGCTGCCGCGTTTGGATTCGCGTCATGCAGAGATGATGGAGATCAAGGCGGCGCTGGACGCGGGCAAACATACGCCTGCCTTCGATATGCTCAAAGCACAAATTCGAGAGGAGTTAGCCGACGCGCTCACAGACTTCGATATTCTGATCGCGCACAATGTCGCTTCATTAAATAAAAACCTCCCGCTGACCGCGGCCCTGCATGAGGCATCTCAAACAGCAGGGTTCCCGCGCGTGATCCTCTGGCATCACGATCTGGCATGGACGACTCCACGCTACCGCGATGAATTACACGACGGCTATCCGTGGGATTTGTTACGCACGCATTGGGAGGGAGTCACACAAGTCGTCATTTCTGAATTGCGCAGGCAGGAACTCGCTGAATTATTTCGCATTCCCAGCGGGACGATCCGCGTGGCGCCCAA
>JAUXWL010000259.1 GCA_030680155.1 Anaerolineales bacterium | reverse complement strand
CTGTTTCTTAACTCGTAGGCAAAGACCCTAAAGGTTTCCCACGGTTACGAAAACGCCGTTTTGTGGGCGCTTTTTTGCAAATGATGGTTCTGTTTTGCGGCGAAAACCTTTAGGGTCTGACTTAAGAAACGCTCTCTTAGGGCTTGCTGACAACGAGGTTGTCAAAATGAATTTCCACAAACGGCTGGGAGTCTTCAAAGGAGATCGTAGTAAAAGCGATGCTGCCTGAAGTAGATCCGCCTGCAGCGGTGGCGGTGGCGATGGTTTCGCCGTTTACTTCAAGGCTGAGGTCGCTTCCATTGCATGTGGCGCGGATGCGATTTGTTTCAGTTCCCTGATTGACCACGTCGGAGTAGGACCAATCCACCAGCGGACTCATGGAGCCTGCCGCAATGCTGCGGATGGTGTAATACCCGTCCGCGCTGATGGCGAGCATGTAACCGTCGATGCTGGTGTCTTCGCGCTCGGTCAGGCGGCAGATCACACCGAAGCCTGCGTTGTCATTGGAAGGACCCGTGATCATCTTCATATCTACAGCGATCACGGTGTTATCGAATTCAGAATTCGACCTGCCCCAATGCCATAGATCGCCCGTAGCGCGCAGAATGTACACGCCGTCCCTCGTCTCTGTGGAGCCGTTCTCATCTGAGAAGGTTTCCATCTCGGCGCTGGTCACGCTGAAATCATCCGAATAAAATACATCACCCGTGGGGGCAGAAGGGGGCAGCGCTGGTAATGTGGAAATAATCGGCGCGCTTGTCGGAAATGGCGCGGCTGTTGGCGCTTCATTTCCAATAGCGGGCAGGCTGGTGGCGGGGCAGGCACATGCCAGCATAAATATGCCAGCGACCAACCCTACGGCTAAACGATTTCTCTTGTTCATGTTCAACTCCTTTGGTAATTTCTTGTTAGTATAGTGTTTACCGTTCAATTCTCAAATCTCCCTTTGGTACTACAACCGTCCGCGTGGAAAAGGTTTGGGATTTTGAAGCAGGTCAACCCTGGAAAATGAAGCGCGGTTTTACTTCCTAGAATGGTCCGTAATTAATCATCACGGCAATCGCGAGAAAACCGAGCGAGGCAAGCATAACCCAAACCCACAGGCCCATGACCCACTTCAGCCATTTGGGGTAGGTGACGGCGGTCAAACCGAGGCAGATGAGCAGGACGGCGCTGGTGGGGTAGGCAAGGTTCGAGAAGCCATCGCCGAAGACGTAGGCGAGCACGGCGGTTTGGCGCGTGACGCCGACCAGGTCTGCGAGCGGGATCATGATGGGCATGAGCAGGAAGGCTTTTGCCGAGCCGCTGGAAACGAAAAACTCAATGCCAAGCGTCAGGAAATAAATGAGCAGTGCAGCGGTGATGGGGTTGGCGTTTTGAAAAGCGTTCGCCGCGCCATTCAGAATGGTGTCAAGAATGCCGCCCGATGCGATGATGTACTTGACGCTGGCCGCCATGAGGATCAGTGGAATGGCGGGCGCGATTCCTGCCAGTCCTTCGCCTGCCGCTGACCATGCAGCTTTTCCCACGCCTGCTATGAGTCCTGAGCCGATGCCCGCCACAAGAAACAACAAGCCGACGATGGGGAGGGCGTAATCGCTGATTGCAGGAATGAACGGACCTGCGAATAACGTGACAAAAATTAGCAGAACACATACGAGTAAAAAGATAATGGCAGGCGTGGTGCGCGGATTTTCATCTGCAATGGACGTTGTTGCAAAGTGATTGTATTTCTCGCGGGTGGCTTGCTCTTCTTCATAGACGGGCGAGGCTTTGGCGTTCGCTTCCACTTTTTTGGCATGGCGGGTGAGAAAGATTGCCAGCAAAATATAAAAGAAAATGAAGACGATGATGCGATAACCGGAACCGGAAAAAGCGGGCAGTTTTGCGATCCCCTGTGCCACGCCGATGGTGAAGGGATTGGTGATGGCGGCGGAAAATCCCATGTTGGTGGCGAGAATGGACATGCCCAAACCTGTCAGCGTGTCCCAGCCGAGGGAATAGGCGAGCGCGATCATCAATGGCACAAGCGGTACGACTTCTTCAAAGATGCCAAAGAACGCGCCGAGCGCCATGAAGAAAAAGGTAATGATGAGCAGGAGCGTGTACTTCTGATTCTCGAAACGCTTCACAATCCGTGCCAGCGCAGATTTGAGAATCCCGCTTTTATCCATCACCGCGAATGCCACACCAACCATGAGAATGAACACGGTGATGACGATAATGGTCAGGCTGTCGGGTCCTGCCAACACTTCGAGCGGGGCGGTGAACCAACGCCAGATCGGGTAATCGGGGCGTTCGGTAAAAGTGAACGAATCGGGCATGATGGTCTCGCGCCCGTCCACTTCGATGCGTTGATATTCGCCCGCAGGGATGACGAGTGTCAGAATCCCTGAGATAACCATCAATGCCAGCAATATAAGCACGGATTGAATGAAGGCTTTCTGACTGATCTGTGCGCCTGATTTTTGTTCCATGAGTGGCTCCTGTTTTAGACGACGGACGATTGACAGCGGACGATGATTAGGCTATTCCAGCGAATCCAGAAATTCCAATACGGTTTTTGCGTCTTCCCCGCCTGCTTCGGCGTGGGTCATGTTGCGTTTTGAGTTTTCACTTTGAGTTGTGTTCCTCAATGAATTTCTTAATGTCCCCTGCATGTGTGGTTTCGTGTTCGCACAAGCCTTCAGCGATCTGCTCGAACGTCCCTTCGCCGCCCCAGGGGAGGACGGACTTGGTTGTGAGGATTTCATCGCTGGCAGTGCGCGCCAATGCAAGGATTTTTGCGCGTGTGCTGATATATTCCCGTACGATGTGGTCATAACTCAACCCTTCGCGCGTGCTGACGGTTTCCGCGTTATAGATGTCAAATCCGCGCATGGCGGGGGTGGCAGGGAGTTTGCCTTTCAGCACCGCCCCCAAAAAGGCGATGGCGGCATCGTCCCAGCCCGAAAGATGCGCCACGATCTCGCGGATTGTCCACAACGGATAGATTTTTCGGTTCCTGTCGATCTCCTCCAATTGGGTCATGATGGCGGAGTGGGATTGTTCATACTGCTGGATGATCTTTTCTTGGATGCTCATGGTTGTTTCCTCGATGCCTGCCTTCTATTTTAGTTTTTTGATTTCAGGGAAATCTCTGAAAGCCCCGCTGAATAAATCGGATGACCTGCCCAGCAGCGTTGATTCAAAAAATTCGACCAGGTACGCATTTACAATTTCCGTCACGCGCGCGCCGTTGAGCGGACCTTTCAACCCCAACTGCGGGGCAATTGGCGAGAGCAGCGGCAGGTCGCTAAAATCAAAATGCTTTGTGCCTGCAATGCCGATCACGCCAAAACTATTGCCAACACTCGGGTAAAACTGATTGAATAATTTATTGTTTTTGCTGTCCGTCAATTCGTACCAGCCCTCGCTGAACATGTAAAACGATGGCTGTGCAATGCCCTCCGCAATCACTTCGGCAGAGACAGGGCGCATGAAAGGGTCCATGCCAAGCACGGCTTTACAGCGCGGGTCCGAGCCGCAGAATTGGATGACGCCCCCGCCACCCGTCGAGTGACCGTATGCCCCAACCCGACTCAGATCGAGTTTTTGGAAGAAGGAATTCTCTTCCGCGTCATTCCACGCTGTAAGCTGGTCCAGCAAAAAGGACATATCCCCCGCCCATTGATTGACCAACACCCGCGCCACTTCTTCGTAGTTCGGGTCGTCACCACGCTCAGGCAGGGCGCGTGGATTGTTCGGGGCAATCGTTCCGTCAGGGAAGACAGTTGTTACAGCGCCATAGGTGTGTTGAATTGCAATGACAATAAATCCACGGCTGGCCAGTTCCAATGCCTGGCCCGTATTCTGGGCGTTGAATCCGTTCCAGCCGTGCGAGAAAAAAATGATGGGGAAAGCTTCATCCGCGACGGCAACAGCGGCATCTTTGTAGGCAGGAATTTCCACTAGCGCAAGATGGTCGAGGAAATAGGAGGGAAGGTCAATGTAGGTGGCGATGGCAGGCGCGTAGATTTTGGCGTTTGTCATCCACGGCGCGCGCTCGTTGTCAGCTTTTACATCTGCGGGATACCAGATTTGGATCATGAAGCGGCGCGACTCATCGTTGCCCGAGTAAATTTCCGCGCGGGAGGTATCCGTCAATTCATAAATGGATGTGCCGATCTGGTAGGGTCCGCTGGGGGCGGGGATACGAGGAATAGGTAACAGCGTAGGTAAAGCCGTCGCGAGGGCAACCAGAATCACGGTCAGGGCAGAGGCGATGGGTTTCCAGTCGCTTGCGCCAGTGATCCTGGTCAGGCTGCCGATTGCGAGCAGGGGAGTCAATGCATACAGCGGCATCATCTGCCAGCGATAGCCTTCGACGTTCAAATGGATCAGCGTGACGATGAGTCCAAAGGCGGGCAGTAGACGAACGATCAGCGGGCGCGGATGACGCCAGACCAAATACAGGACGAGCAGAACTGGGATGGTGATTTCAAGCGGTCGCATTTTTGGTTAGGCGACTTGAGCGAGTTTTGCCTTACCTTCCCGATAGGCAATGGCAACTGTGACGTACATAATGATGGTGAGGTAAGCGGTCATGGCAGGCATGAAGACGATAAGCAGGCAGGAGAGGATAACCGTTGCCATGAGTATTTGCATGATGACTGCGAGGATCATGGACACGATATAGTAGATGGCGAATGCCGTGATGAAGCCGCTCAGGTTGGCGCGCAGGACCTGCCACCATTCCTTGAATTGGAAGGCGGCGGACAAATCATCCTTTTCGATGCTGTGAATTTCGGCGGCGGGGATGATGACTGCCAGCGGCAGGGAGATGGGGATGAGGAGGCACATGAAGCCGAATATCAAGAGCGGGAACAGCAGGAAGAAAGTTTCTGCATCTGCGCTATCCATACTTGTGGCGATGAAAGGCATGACGAAACTCATCAGCATGAGCGGAACCATCAAAATGAAGATGGGGATGGAATAGATCATGCGCACGCCGAATAATTTTGCACCGTTTGTGAACATGCCGCCCCAGTCCTCCCACGGGATCATGCGTGGGGATTCCCCGCGTAATACTTGCCTGGCGATTAGCACGGCATAACCGAGCAGGGCAAGATAAGGCAGGATCGGAATGACGAAACCTGCCAGCGCGACTAACGCGCCGATGAGTAAATATTTGCGGGCTTCCGCGTCTTTGACGGGGAACATGAAGATTTCACTGAGATTGAAGCCGAAGAACATGTAGGTTTCTCCCTTGTTTTCAGGATGATGGGCGATGGACGGCGGACAATTGTTCGCCGTCCATCGCCTGTGGTCAGTTTAGAGCGCTACTCCCAACACAGCGACGTAATGCGCGGCGGCGGCAAGCAGGACAAAGATGTGCCAGACTTCATGGAAGCCGAACACACCAGGTTTGAAGTTGAAGATTTTTGTGGCGTACACAACTGCGCCGAGAGTATAGATCACGCCGCCGGCGATAAGCCAGGCGAATACCCAGGTGGGAAGCGATGCGAGCATTTGTCCCGCGGCGGCGACACTACTCCAGCCCATAATGACATAGATACCCGCATTCAACCAGCGTGGCGCACGGATGTAGAAAATCTTGACGATGATGCCGATGATCGCCAGCGACCAGATGAAGGTCAACATGCCCCACTTCCAAAAGCCAGTGAAGGCGTTGACGCAGAACGGGGTGTAGGTCCCCGCGATCAGCACGAAGATGGCGGCATGGTCAATTTTGCGGAAGATTTCTAGCGCCTTGTCCTTGACACGCACCATGTGATACGTGGCGCTGGCGGAGAACAGGAAGATCAAGCTGACACCATAAACAGCAAGCGAGATGATCTTGGCGGGCGTATCCCAACCGACGATGAGCAGGGCAATCAAGCCAATCAGCGCAAGGATTGCACCGCCCCAATGGGTAAGACTGTTGACGGGTTCACGTAATTTTTTTAGCATTTGAAGTTCCTTTCACTACCGTACAAATCTGCAAAATCGAACCGCCAAGTGCGCCAGGGTCGCCAAGAAAGCCTTAAAAAACTTGGCGTTCTTGGCGTCTTGGCGGTAAAAGAACACGATGTACGGCAGAGAAATATCCTTTTACTTTTTGGCGTTAATAATAACCAGCATGCCCGATTGTACTTCAACTATTTCCACTTCTGTTTTGAACCCTGCATTGCAAAACGGTTTTTGTAATCTTTCTTTAATGGCTTCATCGAAATTAACTGGATTTTCACCTGTGACCTTGTACAGCCAATTGAGGAATTTGTTGGATGGAAACGCCGCAGGCAGGACGATGAGCCTGCCACTGCTGCGGAGAATTCGCTTCACCTCTGAGAGTGTGCATGGGTCAAAGATATATTCGGATGGAAAGGTTGCAACCACGCTGTCGAACGTCTCGCCTGGATATGGCAGGGATTGGGCGAGTCCGCGGGCGAGTTTTGCGGATGTGCCAATGCGTCGTTTGGCGATCCATCCCATTTGCTTGGATTCGTCTATCGCAGCAACGAACAAACCGCGGCTGAGAAGGAGGCGCTGCAAATGCCCGGGACCATGACCAAGCTCAAGGATGCGCGTCCCTTCAAGGTGGGGGAGAATGCTGGAAACCCAGTCGTTCCATTTACCAAAAGAGACCACCCACGCAACAAGGTCATACGTAAAGGCAAAGGGATGGTACAGCAGGCTGTAGAAAAAACGCATGAAGCGCTGTATCGGGTTCATAAATAAAACGAGGGTTTGACTTATTCGCCAAACCCTCGTCTTTCTTTGTTTGCGGTTATGCGGTGGGTGCGCCGCTGTCCTTTTTGGTTTTGCGGACAGCCTCAAGGGCGCCTTTGCCGCGCTCCTGAACTTCGTGCGTAATTTCGGTGGCGCGTTCACGGACGACCTTGGCGAGTTCATCGGCGCGCTGACGAGCTTCGGCAGCAACGGCTTCGGCACGGGCAAGCGCTTCTTCGGCGGTGTGAGCGGCCTGGTCGCGCAGTTCAATGGATTTATCCTTGATCAGTGCGCGGGTTTCTTCGCCTGATTGGGGGGCGAAGAGCAGTGCAACAACGGCTCCGGTTAAGCCGCCGACGACAAATCCTACAAGGAAGGCTCCAAATTCATCACGGTCAGACATGATATTTCTCCTTTTTATTTATGGTGGGAGGCCCTACGGCCTTTTTTTCTACTTAGGCTTGATGCCCAACAATTCTAACATACGCTTCAACCCAGCCAGGTAGCCATTGAGTTTAATGACCGGCTCAACCACATTTTCACCCAAAAATTCGGCAGTTCCACGCAGGGTGTTGACAGTTTCGCTGGTGGCGTGCAGGATGGGGCGCACTTCGTTCTGGAGCAGGTTGATGAGGCTGGCCAGCTGCACGACCAATACAATGAGCGCAACACCGATAACCAGTGTCTCCAACGCCACAACGATGATAAAGACATCGCGGATCTTGTCTGTGGGCGTTTCAGGCTGGAGCAGGAAGTAGATTGCCACACCGAGTAGGGCAACCAACAGAACGATAATGGCAATGATGCCCGCCATCAGTTGCTTTTGCTTGCGTTCCTGCTCTTGGATTTCTGCCAGTTGTTCAGGGGTGAGTTGTGGGGGAGGAGGGGGTTGTTGTTCTATTTTGGGGGCTGTCATGTATGAATTATAGCATTTTTGAATCGAAATTACACGCATCCAGAAAATTCAGGGTGTGGTCTAAAGTTTCGGAAAGCCGCGCTTTTATGGCGCTTTTGCCTGTACTTTGAAGGAGTTTTGCCTGCAAGCCTCCGAAAAAATATTCCACACCCGAAAATTCATTTCATGGTTATAAGCGATGTAAAAAGAAACATCCCGCAGATTTTCTACGGGATGTTCAAACCTTGCGGCTTATTACCGAATTCGCACGACCTGACCAATATAGATCTTGTTGATGTCCTTGATCTGCGGGTTGAGCGAGATGAGCGAGTCGAGCGTTGTGCCGTAGCGGGTGGCGATCTTCCTCATGGTGTCACCAGACTGCACCGTATGGTATGAAGCGGCAGCGGGGAGGTTGATCACCTGTCCGACATAGATCACATTCGCGTTGGTGATCTTCGGATTGACCTTGAGAATGTCGTTGACGGTTACGCCGATGCGTTCTGCGATCTTGCGCAGGGTGTCACCTTTTTGTACAGTGTAGGCGGCGCCGCTAATGGGCGGAGGGGGAACAGGTACTGCATTCCCACTTGGGACGGTGAGCCGCTGACCCTCGTAGATCAGGTTGTAGTTGGCAATGCTGTTCAACGATGCAAGCGTATCCATGCTTGTGCCGAAGCGGGCTGCCAGCGATTTCAACGTATCACCACGCGCGACGACGTAGGTGGCGTAGCCATTGCCGTTGTCCCAATACGCGCCCGGCAAAACCAATTTTTGTCCGACATAAATGTACTTGCCGAGGTTGGGGTTAGCGAGCGTGATCGCAGCCACGGTAGTGCCGCAGGCTTTTGCGATGATGCTGAGTGTGTCACCTTTTTGGACGGTGTAGGATGTCCCGCACGAATAGGCAGCAGCGCTGCCGGTAAATCCCATTGCCGTGACCAATACTGCGACCACTAAAACAAGTTGGATTAGTTTTTTGGATTTCATGTGGACCTCTCTTTTTAGCAAAAACACTTTAACAATGAAATAGAGACGCTCCGTTGAAAAAAAAAGTTCCCGTTTCCTGGTGATTACCCACAAGTCAGTATCTGTCATTTCCAGGTCTCAAAGCCAGAGCATTTTGCCGCGAATTTCGCTAATTCACGCAGATTTTTAAAACCAATTTGTGAAAATTCGTGGAATTCGCGGCTGAGGTTTGGTTTTATTCCCTGAAATTAGCGGACGAAAGAAATGTGGGTAATCACCAGCCGTTTCCTCTTGACTCTCCTCGGAGCTGGGTGTAAACTGAAACTACCTACCGTTCGGTAGGGAAGGAGAGCATGTGACCAGAGATGACATCCTTGACGCCGCCGCACAGGTGTTTCGCCAGAAGGGCTTTCATGGCGCGTCCATGTCTGACATTGCCGGGGCATTGGATGTGCAGAAGGCCAGCCTTTACCATCATGTCGAATCCAAGCAGGAGATCCTGCTCGCGCTTCTCGACCGCGCCCTCGACATGTTGACTGACCATATCGCCTTGATCTCGTCCCAGGCGATGCCCGCCGACCAAAAGCTCAGGCTCATGATCCGCGGATACCTCTCCGCTCTCGCCGATAACGCCGACCTGACCTCCGTACTGCTGTTCGAGCACCGCTCCCTCGATAAAAAGACCCACACCCGCCATGTCCCTCACCGAGATACATTCGAAGGACTATGGCGGGATGTTTTTAACGAGGGCGTGAACGAAAAGATATTCGACTGCAAGGACACGGGCATGGCGGTCCGCGCACTGATGGGCGTGATGAACTGGACGCTCACCTGGTATCGCCCCAATGGCGGCAAGCCCATTGAGCAGATCGCCGATGAGTATGCGGATCTGATGTTGAAGGGGTTGTTGAAGTAAATTTGGAGTGCAGGGGCTTGCTCCTGCGTGACTCCATAACTTGAAAGGAGTGAACACAAATGTACTCGTTTGAACCCAATGAAGAACAACAAATGTTGATCGACGCAGTCGGCAAGTACGCCGCCAACGACCTGCGTCCTGCCGCGCACGACGCCGAGGAAAGCCGTGAACTGCCGAAGAAACTCGTCAGCAAGGGTTGGGAACTGGGCTTTTTGCAAGCGTCCACGCCCGAAGCCTATGGCGGTTTCGGCGAGCGCAGCGCGGTCACGGGCGCGCTCGCGCTCGAAGAGATGGCCTTCGGCGACCTGGCAGGCGCGCTGGCTGTGCTCACACCGTCCCTTTTTGCCACGCCCATTTTGCTCGGCGGCAGCGAAGAGCAGAAGCAGGAATATCTCCCCAGGATCGTCGGCGGCGATTGGGCTCCCTACACCGCCGCGCTCATGGAAATGAGTTTCGACTTCGACCCCAACGCGCTCAAAACCTCCGCCAAAGCCGACGGCGACAACTACATCCTCAACGGTGAAAAGATATTCGTCCCCTTCGCCAAAGACGCCGAAGCGCTGATCGTGTATGCCAATCTCGATGGGGTCACACAAGGCTTCATCGTCACGAAGGGCAGCGCGGGTTTATCCATCTCTGAAGAACGCGAAAAGGTGATGGGATTAAATGCCCTGCCCATGTATCGCGTCAAACTCGAGAACGTATCCGCCAGCCGACTCGGCGGCGCTTCAGGCCATGACTTTGAGTTGATCCTGTCTGCGATGCGCATTGCCTCAGCCTCAGCCGCTGTGGGAGTTGCAAGGTCGTCTTTTGAGTATGCAAAGAATTACGCCAAAGAACGCGATGCCTTTGGCGTGAAGATCGCCCAGAAGCAAGCCATCGCTTTCATGCTGGCGGAGATGGCAACCGAGATCGAAGCCATGCGCTTGCTGACATGGGAAGCCGCGTGGAAGCTCGACAACAACAAGGACGACGCCCACATCGCCGCCTACCTCGCCCAAACTGGCGCCGCCGACATGGTGATGATGGTCACGGATCGCGGCGTGCAGATCTACGGCGGACACGGCTATATTCGCGAGAACCCCGTCGAATTGCTCATGCGCAACGGGCGCGGATTTTCGTCGCTGTTGGGATTGGTAATACTGTAGTTTACGCATTACGGATCACGGGTCGCGTATTCCGTAATGCGTAATCCGTAAGGAGAACAGAAAATGACCATTGATTTCGAAACCCCCAAACCGATTGCGCAAATGCAGACCATGCTGCAAACGGTCGCTGAAAATATGATGCGCACCACCTCGCGTGAATTTGACGAGAACGAGCACGCCATCCCGTGGGGCTATGTTGAATTCATGCACACTGCCATGCGCTCGATGGGCGGTGGTGGTGGCTTAACCGTAACGGATGATAAACCAAAAGAGGGCGCTGAAAAACGCCCGCCCATCGGATACCAGAAACTTGCCGCGCAAATTGAAATGCTTTCGTGGGGCGACGTGGGCTATTACCTTATCACCCCCGGCGGCGGGCTGGGCGCAGCGGCGGTGCAGGCGGCAGGAAATGCCGGGCAGAAAGCCAAGTTCCTCGCGCGCTTCAACGACGATAAACCGACCTACGCCGCCATGTGCATGACCGAACCTGGCGCAGGTTCCGACACCTCTGCCATTCGCGCCCGTGCTGTTTTGGATGAAAAGACCAACGAGTGGATTATCAATGGCGAGAAAATATTCGTCACTGCGGGCGACAAATCCTTCACCGAATACGAAAAACTTGGTAAGGGATTCGTCGTGGTGTGGGCAAGCATCGACCCGTCCGCTGGACGCTCAGGGATGCGTGCCTTTGTGGTCGAGAGCGGCGCGCCAGGCGTGAAAGTGACCAAACTCGAACACAAACTTGGCATCCGCGCCAGTGACACCGCTTCCATCTCCCTTGTGGATGCGCGCGTGCCTTTCGAAAATATTCTCGGCAGCCCCACGGTGGAAAAATCCACAACAGGTTTCAAGGGCGCGATGGCAACCTTCGATGCGACAAGGCCTCTCGTGGCGGCATCAGGTCTCGGTGTGGCGCGAGCCGCGCTCGAATTCCTGAAAGAGAAACTCAAGGAAAACGGCGTTGAGATTCGTTATGGACTTCCGCGCCAAAAGTTATCCAACATCGAACGCGAAGTCTTCGACATGGAGATCATGCTCAAATCTTCCTGGCTGATGGTGCTGAAAGCAGTCTGGATGGCGGATAACAAAAAGCCGAACGCGCTTGAGTCTTCGATGAGCAAGGTCAAGGCGGGCGATGTGACGACGAAGGTCACGCAGAAGGCAGTAGAGATTTTGGGGCCGCTTGGCTACAGTCGCGAGTTCCTGCTTGAGAAATGGTTCCGCGATGCAAAGATCACGGATATTTACGAAGGCACGGGGCAGATCAATCGTCTGGTTGTGGCCAGGCAGATTTTGGGGTATTCGGGTGCGGAGTTAAGATAATTGTCAAGTTTTTCAGTGTCAGGTGTCAGGTGAGATCAAACCTGACACCTGACACCTGATACCTGACACCTGATACCTGACACCTGATACCTGATACCTATTAAGGAGAAACCATGAAATACAACATCCACAAAGCCGTGGTCATCGGCTCAGGGACAATGGGCGCGGCAATCGCGGCGCATTTGGCGAATATTGGTGTGCCCGTCACGTTGCTTGATATTGTTGCGAAGGATTCGCCCGATAAAAATAAGATCGTCAAGGAAGGCTGGGATCGCTGTTTGAAGTCGAAGCCTGCCAATTTGATGTCGGGCGAGTTGAAGACGTTGGTGACGCTTGGAAATCTGGAAGATGATTTCGGCGTGGTGGCCGAAGCGGATTGGGTCTGTGAAGCCATCATCGAGAACCTGAAGATAAAGCAGGACTTGATGGCGCGTATTGACGAAATCCGCAAGCCGAACGCGATTGTCACCACGAATACATCGGGCATTCCCGTCTATTCGATTGCGGAAGGACGTTCGAAGGAATTCAAGCAGCATTTTCTCGGTACACACTTCTTCAATCCGCCGCGCTATTTGAAATTGCTGGAAATTATCCCCACCCCCGATACATCCAAAGATGTGGTCGAGTTCATTTCACATTTCGGCGAATATCGCTTGGGCAAGGGTATCGTGCTGTGCAAGGATACGCCCAACTTCATCGGCAATCGCGTGGCATTTGGCACGGGCGCCTTTGCGTTGGATTATATTATGGAGAACGGCTACACGGTTGACGAAGTGGACGCTCTCACCGGACCTTTGATGGGTCGCCCAAAAACAGCAACATTCAGGCTGATAGATTTGGTCGGCGTGGACGTGTGGCATCATGTCGGGGCGAACCTTGCGCCGTTGATTCCGCATGACAAACTTGGGCAGAAATATCTCGCCGCCGAAAAGCCGAAGAAATTGATGGACACATTGCTGGAACGCAAGTGGCTCGGCAACAAAACAAAAGTCGGCTTTTATAAGGAAGTGCGCAACGCAGAAGGCAGGAAAGAATTCCATTCGCTTGACTTGAACACGATGGAGCATGTCCCTGCGGGTAAGCCGCGCTTTGACTCGGTCAAGGCGGCGAAAGATGTCGAGGGATTGGGTGACAGGCTCAAGGTCATGCTTGAAGCGCCTTCGGACGACAAGGCGGCGAAACTCGTCCAGGCGCTCACGTATCAGAGTTTCCAGTATGTCTCATCCATCATCCCCGAAGTGGCAGATACAGCGAAACCCATTGATGATGCTGTCCGCTGGGGCTTCATGCATGACGCAGGTCCTTTTGAGATTTGGGATATGCTCGGCGTGAAGGAAACGGCCGAGCGCATGAAGGCGGAAGGCTACCCCGCCGCGAAGTGGGTGGATGAAATGTTGAAGAACGGCTGTGAGACGTTCTATCAATACAAGCGAAGCAGTCCTGCGGACAAGGGTGATAACAAGGTGGGTGTGTATGATGTTTCGAAAAAGAAATATGTGAAGTTCAAGGCGAGCGAAGGATTTGTTTTCCTGAAGGACTTGCGCGGCACGAAGAAGGAAGTCAGCAAGAATGCGGGCGCGTCGCTGTTCGATATCGGCGACGGCGTGGGTCTGGTTGAATTCCACACCAAGATGAACGCGCTCGATGATGATAT
>JAUXWL010000220.1 GCA_030680155.1 Anaerolineales bacterium | reverse complement strand
CCCTGGTATCGCATTTTCGATGAGCTGGATTCAAACGTCGCTTATTTTGTACCGGCCATTCACATGCGCATCCTCCCGCCCGAATACACAGAACCGATCTCGCCGGATGTTCCCTACGAACAAAAAATGGTCGAAGTCAATCTTTCGACACAAATGTTATATGCCTACGAATACGGGAATCTGGTATTCCAGACCAATGTCTCCACCGGCATTCCGAGCGGCAAGCCCCTGGATGGCGGCATTCCCACCACCACACCCGCGGGTAAATTCAGCATCCTGGATAAAGTCCCTGCCAAACACATGGGTGGCAGTTACTTTGGCACGGAAACCACTGGCAATTTTCTCGCCGACGTGGATAACTACGTGCTGCCCGGCGTACCCTGGTCGTTGTTCTTCACCACGCAGGGTCATGCGTTCCACGGCACCTACTGGCATGAGAACTTTGGCACCCCCATGAGCAAGGGCTGCGTCAACATGCGCACCAACGAAGTCAACTGGCTCTTCCGTTGGGTGAAACCCATCTCCCCCCCGAATGACGTCGCCACACGCGGGCTTGGCACAGTGGTCGAAATCCACTACTAATTTTTTTTTGGGGATTTCCCCTCCCGAACCTGACACACAATCCCAAAGGATTCGCCCCACAATGCCGATTCTCCACTGGAACGGAAAGCATCTCTCCCCGCCGACGCCTGCCTCGGTTATTCTCGATTCAGTTCTCTACCCGAAAGGACGCGGCTACCCCAAATCCCGCCCCGATGGACGTGTCATTCTTGGGGATAATCTCGCCGTGATGACGGCGCTACTTCCAGAAAACGAAGGACGCATCAACCTTATCTATGCCGACCCTCCATTTTTCACCAACCGAAAATTCTCCGCGCGAGTCGGCAGGGGAGAGGATTCACGCAAACCATCCAAATGGAAATTAGCCGAAGGCTATCACGACGCATGGGATGACATGGATTCCTATTTGCAGTTCCTGTATGAACGCCTAACGCTTATGCACCGCCTGCTCGCCCCGAACGGGACACTCTATCTCCACCTCGATTGGCACGCCGACTCCCATGCCCGCCTGATCCTCGATGAGATTTTCGGCGCGGAAAATTTCATCAACGAGATCATTTGGACATATCATGGTCCGTCCCCGATCCGTACTGCTTTCAATCGCAAGCACGACACAATTCTGATGTATGTGAAGAGCAAGGATTATGTCTTTAATTCCGAGGCTATTCGCGAGCCATATAACCCCAACACGGTGGCAACCTTTAAGGCATCACGCAAGGCAGGCTTCGGTAAAATTCCTGATCTGGAGCGGGGCAAGGTTCCAGAAGATTGGTGGTATTTCCCCGTAGTAGCGCGTTTGCATAATGAGCGCACGGGCTATCCCACTCAAAAACCTGAAGCCATGCTCGAGCGCATCGTTCTGGCATCTTCCAATAAAGGCGATGTTGTTGCAGATTTTTTCTGCGGTTCAGGGACAACTGCCCTCGTAGCGGCAAAACACGGGCGCAAGTTCATCACCTGTGACGAGTCCATGCGGGCTGTGCAGACTGCCCGCGCAAGGTTGTCAGCGGCCAAATCCGTTTTTACATTCGAACGCGATCTGACGGTCAAATATGAACCTGCTGCAAAGTCGAAGAAAGTAAAGATTCAAGTTGCCGATGGATATGTCCGTTTGAATACATCGCTGCATGTGGATTTTTGGGAGGTTGATCCTGCCTGGGATGGGAAAATCTTCCGCAGCGCCGCGCAGGCCGGACGTCATGTACGAAGCGGGGATATCCCAATGGAATTAAAAATAAAAATCGGAGGCAAAGTCTGCATCCGATTGGTGACGGTCGAGGGGAAACATTTCCAGCTAAATGTCTAAGCGATAACCAACGCCGCGCACGGTTTTCAGGAACTTTGGATTGTTGGGATCAAGCTCAATGGCGCGACGCAGCCAGGAGATATGCACATCGAGGGTGCGGGTATCGCCTGTGTAGTTTGTTTCCCATGCTTTTTTGAAGAGGGGTTCACGCTCAACAACTTCGCCGTGCTTTTCCATTAATAGTTGTAACAGGGTCACAAGACGCGGGGTAAGTTTTGTACTTTTGCCAAGGCAGCGCACGCGCCGCTTTTCAAGGTCAAGCCGAATGGGACCGACATGCAGCACGTTTTTTCCATCACCAGGCAGCAAGGGTTTGATGCGGTTGACGAGTTTTTGTACGGTGAAGGGAAGCACGAGCACCGAATCCGCCGCTTCCTTGCTGACATCTTTTTCGTCTTCGAGAATAAGAATGATGGGGAGCTTGGCGTCCTTTTCACGGATGGACTGACAGATGCGCAGCCCCGTGCTGCGCAAAGAGGCCGCATTGACAACGACCAGGCTTGGGCTTACTTCCTTGAGAAGCGAAACCGCCTTGCTGCCATTCTGTGAAATGTGGACATCAAATCCCTTCTTTTGCAAATCGAGAGCAAAAGAAGGGATCTCTGCATGTTTAACTTCTATGACCAGGATCGTTGTGGTCTTCATAAATGATTTGGATAATACCTGCTTAGAGTGATGTTGGAACTAAAAAGTAGCGCTTGATACTCTTTAAGTTTGTTAAGGTGTTTTCATTATACACCAAATCTTAACGAGGGTTCTCGATCAATTAGTACTTAAGGATTATCTGGTTTTGTAATTTCAGTATCTACATATCGCTTGACTTTTTTACAGTTACTTGGTAATATCGGCGGGCTTTACTAACCGATGCGGGGTGGAGCAGTGGCAGCTCGTCGGGCTCATAACCCGAAGGTCGCAGGTTCAAGTCCTGCCCCCGCTACTACACGTCAATCGAAGACCGTCAGGCTCCGTGAAATCGAGTAGCCCGGCGGTTTTTGATTCGAAGAGTCTCCAACACATGGAAAGCGTCCAGCGCGAGAGACTTTATACATATACCCAGCGCGGTCACAAATTGCGCTTTTTCAGAAGGTGGAAAGCGCAATTTGCACCCTGCGGGCATGATATACCCTACGGGCATGATATACCCTGCGGGCATGATATGACCGTGGGCATTATACGCTTCAGTATTCCCCTGCCAACCAAAAATTGCTGCATGGCAGTCTGGGATATGCAGTGACATAAGTCATGGATGCATTTCATCCCCAGCGCAGGATGAGGTCAACTTTTTTCTTGACACATCCTTCCATTATTCTTTACACAACCTTCACATGCGTTTGCTATTCTTCAGCAAATAAAACTTCTGGAGAAACTCATGCAAAAACTGTTCAAGCACCGCTGGAGCCTGCCGCTCCTTTTCGTTGTAATCTCCGCGCTTTTCGTTGGCGGGTATTTTTTCAGCGCCAACCCGCAAACCGCATCGGCTACCGAAGCGCCGCTGCAAACTGCCAAAGTCCGCACGGGGGATATTTCCATCACTATCAATGGGTCTGGAAATTTGGTCGCCGCCGCGCGCGTGGAGTTGGGATTCCGCACAGGCGGCACGGTCATTAACGTCCCAGCACAGGTCGGCGACTCTGTTTCCGCGGGCGATGAACTGGTCATCCTCGATGACAGCGCCGCCCGCCTGACGCTTGCGGAAAAGGAACTTGCCTTGCAGACGTTGATCTCACCCGACGCGCTCGCCAATGCGGAGATCGCCCGCATCAATGCGCAAGCCAGCCTCGATAAAGCCATTGCGGAATTGCAATACCTCATCAGCCCGTGGGCTTATAACGAAGAAGTGCGGCTGCTCGAAGCGCAAAGCGCATTGGATGAGAAGAAGTCCAGCAATGCGCCCGTGGAAGAAATCACCGCCGCCGAAGATGCCGTAACTCGCGCTCAAAACAATTTGAACAGCGCGCGCTCCGCATACTTCAATGAGTATGCCCCCGCCAATTTTTCGTTGACCTATCGGGATGCTGCCACAAACGAAGTGGTGAAGACCATCAATCTCCCCACTGAAGATGCGGTCAATCTGGCGCGCGCCAAAGTCCGCTCTGCTCAACTGGCGCTGGAAGATGCCCGCGTCTATTACACCCGCCTGAGCGGAGATGCCGACCCCTGCGCCGACCTGACCTCCTACGGCACATTGACCTCGAAACTAACCTCCGCCTGCCTGGCGGTGCAATCGGCGCAATACACGCTGGACAATACGCATCTGACCGCCCCGACAGCGGGTGTGGTGACCAGTGTCAATGCCTCTGTCGGACAATCGGTCGGGACTTCGCCCGTGGTTGCCATTGCCTCTGATGAGTTATTCATCCACTTTTACGTGGAAGAAACCGACCTCGCGCTCGTGCAGGCAGGCTTGCCTGTGCGCGTCATTTTTGATGCCTACCCCGAACAGACCTTTGAGGGTGTCATCACCCGTGTAGACCCTGAGTTGGCAGTCGTCAGCAGCACACCCTATGTCAGCGTGTGGGCGGAGGTAAATCTCCCAGCGGGGCAAAACTTCCTCAACGGCATGACAGCCGAAATCGAGGTGGTGGCGGGCGAAGCCCAATCCGCATTGCTGATCCCTGTGCAAGCCTTGCGCGAACTTGCCCCTGGTTCCTATGCTGTCTTCATCCTTCAAGCAGATGGCACGCTCAAACTGACGCCCGTGAAGATCGGCTTGCGCGATTTTGCCAACGTGCAAATTTTGGAAGGGGTGCAAAAAGGGGATGTGGTCAGCACGGGCGTGGTGGAGACCGAATGAACCCGCTCATCGAATTGCAACGCCTGACGAAAGTGTACGGCGATGACCCCGAAGCGCAGGTATTCGCGTTGAATGATCTGAGCGCCGCTATCCAACGCGGTGAGTTCGCCGCCATCATGGGACCGAGCGGCTCGGGTAAATCCACCCTGATGAATATCATCGGCTGTCTGGATAGACCGACCTCTGGTTCGTACCTGCTCGATGGGCGCGACGTAAGCGGGCTGGATAAGAACGAACTGGCGGATGTCCGCAACCAAAAGATCGGGTTCGTCTTTCAATCGTTCAACCTCCTGCCGCGCCTCTCCGCATTGGATAACGTGCTCCTGCCAATGCTGTACGACATCAACGTGGATCTGAGCGCCGAAGAACAACGCACCCGCGCCGCCGAAGCGTTGACATCTGTCGGCTTGGAAAACCGGATGCATCACCATCCCAACCAACTCTCAGGCGGACAGCAGCAGCGCGTTGCCATTGCCCGCGCACTCATCAACCGCCCGCCGCTGATCCTCGCCGACGAGCCGACAGGCAACCTCGATTCCAAATCCAGCGTGGAGATCATAGATTTGCTTCACACCTTGCACGAAAGCGGTGTGACCATCGTGATGGTGACACACGAACCTGGCATTGCCCAACACGCGGGGCGCATCATCTGCGTCCGCGACGGACAGACGGTGGATGACGGTCACTGCGCGGAGAAGACACTATGAAATTTCAAAAAATCCTGCGCATCGCCTGGGAAGGGTTGATGCTCAACAAAGTCCGTTCCTTCCTGACCACGCTGGGAGTCATCATCGGCGTCGCGTCGGTCATCGTGATGATGTCCATCAGCGCGGGCGCGGAAGCCGCCATCGCGGAGCAGATCAACTCGCTGGGCGCGAACCTGCTGATTGTCTCGCCCATGCGCGGTGTGCCAGGCGCGGCGCGCACACTCTTATATGAAGACGCCCTCGCCATCCCTGAGCAAGTCATCGGCATCAGCGGTGTTTCCGCCGAGCAGGCGCCCGCGCCGCAAACCGTCAAAGCCAGCGGCATCACGCTTGAATCGATTGCCATCGTCGGCACCACAGCGGACTTTCCCGCTGTGCGCGATTATCCCGTCGCCGAAGGCGTGTATTTCACCGAACAGGAAAATGACCGCAAACTCAAAGTGGCTGTGTTGGGCGCGGGGTTGGCAAAAGACCTGTTCGGCGAAGAAAGCCCGCTGGGGCAAACCATCACCGTTGGCTCAACCAAACTGACGGTCATCGGCGTGATGCAAACCAAAGGAGTCGTCGCCGATATTGACTATGACGGGCGCGTGTACCTGCCGATCAGCGTCGTCTTCCAAAAATACATGACCACGAATTCGGTCATGCGCGCCGACGTCGTCCGCACGATCTACGTCAAAGTTGAAAGCCAGGAAAAGATCGACAGTGTCACCACCCAGATCACCAGTCTGCTAGCGACGCGCCATGATGTAGACCCCGCCAAGCCCGATTTCACCATCCAAACCCAGCAGGACATCATCGCCACACAGGAAGCCACCACCGCCGCGTTCCGTGATCTGCTGGCATGGGTGGCGGGCGTGTCACTGCTCGTCGGCGGCATTGGCATCATGAACATCATGCTGGTCAGCGTCACCGAGCGCACCCGTGAGATCGGCTTGCGCATGGCGCTTGGCGCGCGTCCCAATGACGTGCAAACCCAATTCCTGCTTGAAGCCGTCATCCTCAGCCTCGTTGGCGGGCTGGCAGGCGTTCTCCTCGGCGTGGGCGGCTCGCTGCTCTTCGGCGCGTTCGGCGAAATGCGCACCGCCATCGTCCCGCTCTCCGTCCCGCTTGCTTTTGGCGCGGCGGCTGCCATCGGCATCTTCTTCGGGTACTACCCCGCCACCCAAGCCGCCAAACTCGATCCCATCGTGGCATTGCGTCACGAATAATCCACCCTCACCCTCCGCCCTCCCCCATAGGGGGAGGGGACTTGCCCCCTCTCCCTTCGGGACGTGTGCCACGAAGTGGTAGAGGGACGGGGTGAGGGGAATCACATACAAAAAAGGAAACTGATATGACTCGCAAACTTTTTCTGCTCCCCATCTTGATTCTCGCGTTGACACTTGCCGCCTGCGCTTCAGACTCCCCCGCGGCTGTTTCGCCAAACGGGGCGGATACTACATCCGAACAGAGCGCACCCCCCATCGTGGTTCCGTCCAATGAGCAATACACCAGTCCCACACTTGATACCACCTACCCTGAAGCCCTGCCCGTGCGCCTGCAACTGACTCTCGGCTCGCTCATGTTGGCAGACACGCCCAACGCCATTACCCCCGCGCAAGCCGCCGAACTGCTCCCGCTGTGGCAAGCCCTGCAAAGCCTGACCAACTCTGGCACCAGCGCCACCGCCGAAACCAACGCCGTCCTCGCCCAGATCGAAGCCACCATGACGGCGGAGCAGATCACCGCCATCCGCGCCCTGCAATTGACCTCCACCACCATGCAAGAGTGGACAGCAGCCAACGGCATCACCCTCGGCTCGGGTGAAGGAACAGGTACGAGCGGGCAGGGAGGCGGACAGGGACAGGGCATGTCTCCCGAAGCGCGCGCCACCCGTCAGGCAGAGGAAGGCAAAACGCCCAGCGAAACAGGCAGCAGCAACGGCGCATCCGCCGCGCTGACACAGGCACTGATCGCGTATTTGGAGGGGGTGATCATCAAATAGGGTGAAAATACCCAGCGCGGTCACAAATTGCGCTTTTTCAGAAGGCGGAAAGCGCAATTTGCACCCTACGGGCATGATATACCCTACGGGCATGATATACCCTACGGGCATGATATGACCGTGGGCATTATATCTATATCTTCGTAAACACTCAGCCGCCAACTCCATTCTTGATCATGTCGCTCCCCAAAGGGACGCTGTTCGAGGCGCTCCTGGTCTTGCCGACCTGTGCCGCGAAGTGGTAAGCAGTCTCCTTTGGGGAACGACAAGGCAGAGTAGTTACGCTGATACGACAAAACTGTGTATAAAAAGCGAAAGCAGCATGATCGTCCATCGGAACCCCCAAATGACAAACACCCCTGCTTATAATTCCCTGCTTCAGCGATATTGATGGGTATTTACTCCCAACGAAGCGTCTTCACCGAGACGATGATCCCTAGCGCGAGTATCCCACCTAGCACGCCTGTCTTGTATTTCCCGGTATCATCTCAATAATTTGGGGTGAACTCCCAGACCCTAAAGGTTTTTCTGTCAGATTGGGTACTTTGCTGGCAAAATACGCTGTTCGACAAGATAATTTGGCCAGCGAGGGAAACCTTTAGGGTCTCCGCCCCTGTTT
>JAUXWL010000207.1 GCA_030680155.1 Anaerolineales bacterium | reverse complement strand
AGGGTATGGCGCGGGGGCAATTGTCTCGCGTATGGTGGATGCGGATGCAAAAGCGTTGTTCGCAGCGGATGGTGTATTTCGACGCGGCAAGGCAGTCGAGATGAAATCCATTGCGGATGAGGCGGCGGCGGGCATCCCGACTTTGAAGCACATGATCGTCTTGAAGCGCACGGGGCAGACGATTAAGATGAAAGACAGAAGAGATCATTGGTGGCATGAACTGGTCGATTCGCATTCTGATATCTGTGCAACGGAAAAGACCAGCGCCGAAGATCCGTTGATGATTATCTATACCTCCGGCACAACGGGCAAGCCAAAAGGTGCGCTCCACACCCATTGCGGATTTCCCGTCAAAGCTGCGCAGGATATGTCCTTCGGGACGGATGTACACCCCGATGATGTCATTTACTGGATGACCGATATGGGCTGGATGATGGGTCCGTGGCTGGTGTTTGGCGGGCTTTTACTTGGTGCCACCATATTCCTGTATGATGGCGCGCCCGATTTTCCCACGCCAGGTCGTTTATGGGAGTTGGTCGAAGTCCACCGAATTAATCAAATGGGCGTCTCACCGACGTTGATCCGTTCGCTCATTCCACATGGGGATGACCACTTCAAGAAACATAACCTTGCTTCCTTGAAGTGCTTTGCCTCCACAGGTGAGCCGTGGAACCCTGACCCGTGGCTGTGGCTGTTCGAGAAGGTTGGCGAAGGCAAACGCCCGATCATCAATTATTCAGGCGGGACGGAAATCTCTGGCGGCATCGTGATGGGTAATCCGTTGTTGCCGCTCAAGCCGTGTGCTTTTTCTGCGGCCTGCCCCGGCATGGACGCGGATGTGGTCGATGAAAATGGAAATCCTGTCCGCAATGCAGTCGGGGAACTGGTCATCAAATCGCCGTGGATCGGGATGACGCGCGGATTTTGGAAGGATCAGCAAAGATATTTGGATACCTATTGGTCACGTTGGGAGAATATTTGGGTACATGGTGATTTCGCTGCCATTGATAATGACGGCTTATGGTATATCCTCGGGCGTTCGGATGATACGATCAAGATCGCGGGTAAACGGCTGGGACCTGCTGAGGTTGAGTCCATTTTGGTGAGGCATGTCGATATTGTCGAAGCGGCGGCCATTGGCGTGCCACACGATGTCAAAGGGAGTGAACTGATCCTGTTCGCAGTGACCAGGCCCGGGGTGGAAAGAAGCGATGCACTTCGTCAGCAGTTGCATGCGATGGTCGTCGCTGAAATGGGCAAACCACTCGCGCCGAAAGCCATCCTGTTTGTTTCTGATTTACCAAAGACGCGCAATGCCAAAGTCATGCGGCGCATGATCCGCGCAGCGTATCTGGGGTTGGAACTGGGTGATACTTCGTCGCTGGTGAACCCGGCGGCGGTGGAGGAGATTCGCCGGCGGCGATGATGTGTTGATCTGAAAAATATTTTGTACGGCGAAGTAAAATGCAACAAGGCTGGCGAGAGGGGCGCCAGCCTTGTTTTTTTGCCTGCATTATAATAATTCCCGTCCTGCGCAACTCGCGGGAGAAGGAGTTTGAATGAAAAACGTTCGTTATGTGATGTTTGCATTGACTTTAGCGGTGACGCTGTTGTTATCTGCCTGCGGCGCGCCAACCCCGGAGACGGTGGTCGTGGTGGTGACTGCGACGGATGCTCCCGCCACCGAAGCGCCCACAGTGGAGCCGACTCCTCAAATGGAGGTAGTGGCAGTTTCAGGTCCGCAGAGCGGCGAAACGATGACATGGCTGGATGGCAGCACGTTGGTCTACATTCCAGCGGGTGATTTTACGATGGGCGATAATGGCTTCGATGCCCCCGCGCATACCGTCACCTTGGATGGCTATTGGATCCAGCAGACCAAGGTTACCAATCAAATGTATGAGCAGTGTGTGAAGGCGGGCTCTTGTGGCGCGCCGACCCAGCAACTGGGCGGACCGGTGTTCAGCAATCCGCAGTTTGCCAGCCACCCGGTGGTGGGTGTGTCGTGGGCTCAGTCGCAGGCATATTGTGCCTGGGTGCAGGGCAGCCTGCCCACTGAAGCGCAATGGGAAAAAGCTGCGCGCGGCGCGAATGGAAATACGTATCCATGGGGCAGCGCCAACCCATCCTGTGACTTGTTGAACTATTCCAATTGCTACGGACGCACGACCAGTGTGACTGCATATCCGGGCGGACAAAGCCCCTATGGTGTGCTGGATATGGCAGGTAATGTGTTCGAGTGGGTCGCGGATTGGTACGATGCCAATTATTACGGTCAATCTCCCATCGGCAACCCGACAGGACCTGCAAGCGGACAGTATCGCGTGGTGCGCGGCAGTTCGTTCGAGACTGTAGCGGAGCAGATTGCTTCTGCCATTCGCCGTTTTGATGAGCAAGGCGACAGCCGCCGCGATACCGGTTTCCGTTGTGCTGTGAATAATCCCCAGCCGTTCGCGCCCTACTGCCAGTTGACGGCGGCAGCGCCTGCGGCGCAGGCGGTTTCTGTAGACTCTTGCACGCTGCCTGAAGGCGTGGTGACCAATCAATATTGCGCGCAGGGCGATGGATACGGTGTCGTGCAAATTTCCTTTGGAGCAACCTGGGAGGAGCGCGGTACGCGCATCCAATGTGAGGAACGTGTCGAAGGCGGGCTGCGGACACTGGTCTGTCGTGGTCCGCGTGGGTTCGAATCGACCAATGAAGTCGTGGTTTGTAACCCCGCCTGCTCGAATCGACCTGACGTAAGCGGCCTGACTCCGGTTTGCCCATCAGGCTACACGCTCGATCCTTCCAACGGAACATGCGCGTACACCCCGATCCTGGCGCAGCCCGGCGCGGGTGGATGTCCCATCGGTTATGTGACCTTGAATCAGAACGGTCAGCAGTTCTGTACGGTCAGTGTGAATGCGGGTGGCTCGTGTCCGCTGGGTTTGTATTTTGATGACCTGGCCGGTTTCTGCGTGCCGCCCAATGGCGAGACGCGCGCGCCCTTTGGAATTGACGATGCATTCAACGCTTCACAGACTTTCGCAGGCTGTGCGGCAGGCTATGGCTACAATGAGAATTTCCAATGCTGCCAGCCGAATGCAGGCTCTGTATTGCCTGGTTGCGCCCCCGGATACACGTTCGATGTGACACAGAACGCGTGTGTGCCTGAATACGAAGAGGCGTTAGGCGGTACGGGGTGTGTCACCGTACGCGTGAATACTGTTAAATGCTCCGAGTTTGTGGATACGGTCTGTGCGCCGATCGTGCGGGAGGGTGTTTGTATCGGAAACACTCAATGTCAATGGAATGCGGGCGCAGAAGCTTGTGAACTTAGGATTTCTCCGTAATTGCAGTTCCTGACTGCCGATATGATTTGGGTGTGTTTCACGTGTGCCTCCCGAAGGACACACCGTACTTGCGTTCGGTGCAAGTGTCGGGACGATGTGCGGCGCTGCGTCATCGCGCAGTCCGCTACGCGCGGCAGTGCAGGCATTTCAGTTGAAACCTCGCGCTGCCCAAGACCTGACAGGTTTCCACAGGGCTTTGATTGATCGGAATCCGCCGTGTTCATGGAAGTTTGACCGTCACGCGCCATTCTGAAACCTGTCAGGTCTGAACCTTTCAACTCATTTGCGAAGTAACTGCGCCTTTCAGTTGAAACGCACCCATATGATTTTTTGCCCGCGAGATTTGATGCCTGCGGGCAATTTTTATTAATACTCCACTGTTCAATTTTCTATGTGGATGACGCAGATGTGCCGTCTGCGCGAAAAAAAACCCACATCTGGGGCTTGATAATTAGCAAAAGTGTTCTATAATTGAGTATCTTTGTCCACTTTGAGAAAAGGAGAATGATATGTCCAAACGGAATGTTGTGCATGTGGAAATTCCCGCCGCGAGTGTCGAGTCGGCGGGGCAGTTTTATCAGCAGTTGTTCGGGTGGAAGCTT
>JAUXWL010000194.1 GCA_030680155.1 Anaerolineales bacterium | reverse complement strand
TCAGGTTCCACGTGCCAGGTATCAAGTTTCAAGTTAAACCAACATGGCACTTGAAACTTGGAACATGGAACTTTAGAACGGCATCCCGCCCGCAAGCGGACCCATCAACTTTTCCCGCAGGGCGCGGGACTCGTCCAATGCCATGTTGACGGCGGACAAGACCATGTCTTGCAGCATTTCAGGGTCAGCATCTTTGAGGAATTCGGGAGAGACCTCAACGGATTTGCATTTCTGGTCGCCGGTCATGACGACTTTGATTGCGCCGCCGCCCACAGTTGCGGACACGGTCTCTTCGGCGAGTTTCGCCTGCGCTTCTTCCATTTGTTGTTGCAGTTTTTGCAACTGCTGCATCATTCCACCCTGCCCGCCCATGGCGGGTCCCCTGTTGAATCCTTTAGCCATAAGTTAGTCTCCTAATTAAGTAGTTAAGTAGTTGGTGGTCAATCCCACCAAGCGGAAAGAATCACATACGAAGCGTCTTTTATTTCACTTGTTCCAAGCATACCCATCGCGCTTTCTCCGCCAAACCATTGTGTTTCATCAGCATGGAATTGCTCTTTCATAATTTCTTCCAACTTAAAGTGATAGCCATCTTCGGGATAAATATAAAGCGTATCTGCGTGCCAGTTTCCATTTGCCATATCACGAAGGGAAATAAAATCTAACGGCAACATTACTGCACGCCACATTCTGTGGTTCTCTCTCAGCCATGCGGCAATCTCCCTGCCGTTAAAAAAATTGAAATTGGTTTTCGCAATCACTTCCAATTGAATATTTTGCGCTTCACTAATTTTCTTTTCCACCTGTTGAAGCACAGGACTAATCGTAAATTCAATCTTCACGTCTCGTTTTTTCTTTCCGTTACCATTTTGATTCGATGTCGCCATAATCAACCTCAATAACAAATTACTATTTACCAATTACGAAACTAACAGACTATCAAACTAAAAAACTATCCAACTAAAACTACTCATCCATATCCACGATCTCCCCGCCGTGCTGAATTGCGGCGGCGACCATGCCATCTTACGAAACATGCGTGGGGAGTTTTTCAGGCATTTATTTACCGCCTGTCAAAGCGTTCAATTCTTTACGAATTCGCTCCAGTACTTTTGCATTGACCTGCCCAAACGTCTTAACCACGATGGATTTGGAAATGGCGTAAATTTTATCCACGCGGACTTTGCCAGGATGATTAAGTGTTCCTTTGATAAGGTCAGCTGTGACAATGGTGAAACTGTAATCTGTTTCAATGGGGTTGGAAGTCATCGCAACAACCACCAAATCACTGGAAGATTGGTTGTAGGCATTGTTGGAAATGACAATCACAGGTCGGCGTTTTTGAGACGATAAATCGGTGAACGGAATTGGCACAAGCAGAATATCCCCCTGATTAGGCATTGTTCCAGTCCTCATCATCGAGCGGGTTATCCCAAAACGCCAGACTGCTTTCGGCGGCAAAAATCAAATCCGTGAACGATTCGCCTGCTTCCAGTACAAAGACAGTTACATGCGAACCGGCGGGAAAAGGCACTGTCAATTCAACTTGCCCGTTGGCATTTACTTCAACATCATATTTTAAAGCGGTGGTTGGCGCTACCATAATTTACTCCTTACATTTTTTCAATTATAGCATGGCGATTTTTTGTAAACTCACTCATCCATATCCACGATCTCCCCGCCATGCTGGATCGCGGCGGCGACCATGCCATCTTGCGAAACATGCGTGGGGAGTTTGCCTTTGGCGTTGGTGACCACACAGCGCACAGCCACGTCCACGTGAAAGTGGTCTTTGATCAGGCGCTGGATGGTTTCGATCTGGTCGGGCTTGTTGAGTTTTTCCACGAGCACGTCGCTTGCCATGCCGAGGATGAGGGTCTTGCCTTGCACGTCGATCATCTTGACGGAGTTCATCAACGCGCCAAGATTTGCCTGGGCTTTGGGAAGGGCATTGATGAGCGGCTTCCATGCTTTGAGGATGTCGTTTGAATTAATGGCAGGAGATTCGACGACGGGCGCGTCGCTCTTAACTTCAGGCTTGGATACTGCTACGGGAGCGGATACAGGCTGAGGCTTGGTTCGAGGCGCAGCCCCTTGCGGGGATGATACGGCGACTTGGGCAACTTCGGCTGGGGCGTCAAGCGCTTCCGCGAGGGCAAGTTCCAGACTCAAAGAGGGCTGCCAGCCGCCGCGTAAATCCGTCGCCGCGTTGTTGAAAATCTTCATCATCCGTAGAACGTCGGTGGATGTGAAGGATTTGGCGTGAGCTTCCATTTGGGTTTTGACTTCGCGTGTGGCTTCGACTTGCTCGGCGTTGCCCATTTGGATGAGCATGAGACCGCGCGTGTATTCAACGAGTTGACGCGCCAGCGAGCGCGGATCGGCGCCTGAGTCGAGGGCGTGATGGATGGCTTCGAGACCGTGCGCAGGGTGATGGTCGAGGATTGAGTTGATGACATCCAGCACGGTTTGGCTGGTAGCCGTGCCGAGGACTTGCTGCGTGAGGGCGAGCGTGATCTTCGTGCCCGTGGAAGAAAGCTGGTCGAGGAGCGATTGTGCGTCGCGCATGCCCCCCGCTGATTGACGGGCGATGAGCGTGAGAGCTTCTTCATCGGCTTGGATGTTTTCAGAGGCGGCAATAGTTTTGAGGTTGGCGACGATCTCGTCGATAGGCACGCGGCGGAATTCGTGACGCTGACAGCGCGAGAGAACCGTGGCGGGAATTTTATGAATTTCAGTGGTGGCTAGTACAAAGATAGCATGTGGAGGCGGCTCTTCAAGTGTTTTGAGTAAGGCGTTGAACGCGCCACCCGAGAGCATGTGAACTTCGTCGATGACATAGACCTTGTATTTGCCCTGCGATGGCGAGAAGTTGATCTTCTCACGCAGGTCACGGACATCGTCCACGCCGTTGTTGGAGGCGGCGTCGATCTCGATCATATCCATGAAGCGGTTTTCGTTGACAGCTTTGCAGTGGTCACATTCGTTGCATGGACGTTTCGTGGGGTCTTCGTTGAGGCAGTTGACCGCTTTCGCCAGCAAACGCGCGACGGTGGTCTTGCCCGTTCCGCGCGGTCCCGCGAAGAGGTAGGCATGACCGACTCGGTCTGCCTTGATGGAGTTGGTCAGAGTCTGAATGACGTGATCTTGTCCGATAACGGTGTCCCATTGTTTGGGACGGTACTTGCGGTAGAGGGCTTGGGTCATTTTAGGTTACAGGTGTCAAGTTTCAGGTTGGAGGTCAAAAGTTGAAAGTCAGTGGAAAGTAGAAAGTGTGAAGTAGTTGGTAAGGTTAGAGTAACTTGATGAACTCATCTATACTGAGTCCAGATTGGCGAATGATGGCGCGGAGTGTTCCACGATCCAGCTCTTTGTGATCTGGAACAACGACCTGTCCAAAGGGATTATCGCGGCGCAGAACCATGTGACTGCCTTCCTGACGTTTGAGGTAAAAGCCTGCCTTACTCAATGCTTTCACACATTCACGCCCGGAAATTCTTGGCAGTCCACTCATACGGCTACTACCATTGCGCTAAAGTTTTCTTCGGGAACGGGCAATCCATCTTCTTTAAGCGCGGCAATGTAGCCGTTGATGGCTTCCTTGATATTTACAACCGCTTCTTCGCGAGTCTGTCCCTGACTGATACATCCCGGCAAGCTGGGGCATTCAGCGATGAAGTAACCATCTTCCCCTGAGTAAACGATAACCTGTCTCATTTTTACCTCTTTATGGAACGCGGTATACAGCTCGTAAATTTCCTTGCGAATCAAAAAGCCGCGCATTCTCGCCAGAATCCCAAACAGCGTCGCCTGTGCCCCAGTATAGGTCAATGACGGTGTCTGTACCGGTGTTTGTGTGGACTTGGACGGCCCCATTGGGATACAAAGTGACTTTGGGGAAGGTAAAGGTATTGCCGTTATCATCCTTGAGTTGCCAGGACGTCAGATCCAACTCGCCTTCGCCTTCGAACTTGATGATGACCACTTCGGACGTCAGCACCCCTGAGCCAACCACACTGCTGATCTTCACAGGAATGTCCGTCTGTAAATCGATGTTGGATTCAGGAGCGGAATTGCCGTTGCTGACGGGAGCTGCCTGCTGAATCACGGCTGGCTGGCTGATGGCGCGATAGTTGCGGTCATACCAAAACAGGATTCCGCCCGTCACGCTCGCTGAGACGAAAACGTTCAAGAGCAAATATTGGATGAGTTTTCGGCGATCCATGCCTTATTTCGCTCCAGGCAATGGACGCTGCCGTACTCGCTGGCGGTCTGCAACCGTAAACTTTCCTTCAAAAGATAAACCATCAATTTGAAAAAGTTCCATCATGCGTTCAAAAGGTTCACTTGGAGAATAAGGATCAAAACGAAAATAGATAACTCCTAATGGAACGGGCAATTTCAATTTGAAAACCAGGTCTCCGTAATCCCGGTCAAAGGTCAGGACGATTAAATCCTCGCTGACAGCACGGGAAAGCACAGCCACATCCTTTGCTCCTGCCATTTCTTCCGCTGCAGCGATAACTGTGCGACCAGTTTCACGAAGCAAACGCACGCTGGTCAGCGGGAAATTTTCGTTGGCAAGAAATTTCATAGACATCCCTAAGCGGGAAGGACAAACAAGGACTCATCGCGCATAACCTCAGTTACATAGGCAAAAACGGCGCGCAAAGAATCTGAACTCAATGTCGGATAATTTTCTAAAACCTGCTGTTCTGTCCAGCCAGCAGCAAACAATCCCACCAAAAAATCAACCGCCAGGCGCGTGCCTTTGACAACGGGTTTGCCCATCAAAATCTCAGGGTCCGAGTGAATATATTTTTTCCAATCCATACTGCCTCCACAATAAACGGCAATGGGATTATACATCACCGCAACATGGAAATTGCAACCCAATCCTTCATTCGACGGATCTCGCCTCGCTTCAACCCCCTGGCTTGCCCAGCCTCTATGACATTTTCCGCCTGATGATCAAGAATCCCACTTAGGATGATCTCTCCATTGGGCTGAATCAAGTCTGCCAGTCCCGCATCGAAGAGACGGATAAGCACCGGCGCGAGGATATTCGCCACGACCAGCGGCGCGGACTTGAACTCGAATTGCCCTGCCAACACCTCCGCCACCGAACCCTGCCCAAGAAGCAACTCCTCCCCCACCTCGTTGACATCCGCATTCTCGCGCGAATTTTTTACAGACTCAATGTCTATATCAACACCCAATACTTTTTCTGCGCCAAGTTTCAACGCTGCAATGGAGAGAATGCCGGAGCCACAGCCGACATCAATAACGGTTAATGGAGGATGGTTAATGGAGGCAGGTATTTCCATTTTCCATTCTCCATTAAACACAAATGACTTCTCCATCAACTCCAAACACAACTGAGTCGTCGGATGTGTGCCTGTGCCAAATGCCATGCCGGGGTCAATTTTGATGGGGATTCGTTTCGGGTCGGGAGACTCAAGCCAGGCAGGGAGGATCAAGAGTCGCTCACCGATGAGAATCGGCTTGTAGTGCTGCTTCCAGGCTTCCATCCAGTTTTGATCCGCGATCTGCTTGTAGGTGGGAGTCGGTACCGGCGTAATCATCCCCAAGTAGTAGAGCGACTCTTCGATCTTCTGTCGTGTCTCTTCAAGTTGGTCGTTAACCTCCAAATACGCGCGGACCGTGATGGGACCCGTCGCCGTGCCTTCGTCCTCGTCGTTGACGAAGCGCACGCCCTGCTCGGTCATCACGCCGTTCGGCGCAAAACGCGCCAGCACATCCGCAACGGATTCGGCGAGTTCGCCGTCCACGGTCAAAGAAATTTCAAGCCAGTTCATGTTCAGTGTCCTGTGTTCAGTGATCAGTTACCAGTGATCAGGTTTTGTCGGCGCGATAGAATTTGATCTGCGCCTTTTCGAGCGTGACCAAGCCCGCCTTGATATGCGGGTCTATGAGTTCGAGAAACGTTTCGAGTTTTTCCTTTGTATCCACGACCTCGACCACCATCGGCAGGTCCTCGGAGAGGCGTTCGATTTTGAAGGTTTGAATGACGCGGGTGTTCGCGCCAAAGCCCATCATGCCGCGCAGGACGGTTGCGCCTGCAAGTCCCTGCTCGCGGGCTTGCAGGACGATCCATTCGTAAAGCGGTTTGTGTTCGTGTTTGTCCGCTTCGCCGATGAAAATGCGGAGCAGGTATCCTTCTTCGGGCAGTTGCATGATTACCTCCAGATCAAATACGAGACGGTACGTCCAAGCCAAACGGCAAAGAGACCGAGAATTACGTTTGCGCCGACGTTTGCAAGCGCGTTCATCATTTGACTGTCGCGGGCGAGATTGAGCGTTTCATTTCCAAACGTCGAGAATGTCGTAAAACCGCCAAGGATGCCGACGAAAACGAGCAGGCGGGATTCGCTGGTGAACAGACCGCGGCTCTCCGCAAGTTGGGCAAGGAAGCCAATAATGAAACAACCGAGCACATTGACCGCCAGCGTCCCATACGGAAAGCCGACACTTTTTGTGGCTTGCTGTATATATCCGCTGGCAGTGTATCTCAGC
>JAUXWL010000177.1 GCA_030680155.1 Anaerolineales bacterium | reverse complement strand
CAGGGAATAACACTCTTGCAAACATGTCCAACACCTCCTGCGGCGGGGCATCCATTTGCTCAGCAGGCAGGAAGGATTGCGTAAACAGGATGGTTTCCGTGCCATCGAGCATTTGCTGGGAAGTTTGCAACTTGACCTGCTGACCAGTTTCCGCATTGATCCACACACGGCGGATGAAATTGCCATCGCTCATGGAAATCAGAAGGCAGGGCGAGCCATCTTCACAGGCAGTTTCCTCCCGCAGCACAGACTCATCGTGATTCAATGCGTAATCCAAATCATGGAGAATCCAATCCAGCGAGAGGCGGTGCATGGGAAATTCCATTGCTTCGCCGATGGTCAGGTTTATGCTTTGTGTGCCGACCGAGACGCTTTGCTGGAGAATGTCCCCAGCCTGACCCCAATGCGTGGTGAGGTTCCGCGTAACCCAGCCTTCGGCATCAATTTCGTACCATTGCTCCTCCTGATAATACGGGGGCGGGTATGTATGTCCCGGTTGGGTATTTTCGGTAATAATCGCGCTCACCACATGCACCCAGCCTGGATCTTGCAGGATGGATTGATTGAATTTTTCCGTCAGCGCCTTTGCCTCCAAAAAGATTGGCTCCTGCGAGGCAAATTTCGGCTCAGGCTGCGCGGTGGGAACAGTTCCAGTCACAGGTACAGGTACAGGCAGATCAGTGAACATGGAATCTGCAACCTGAAATTCCAAAAGCCAGGGACCAAAGGCATCATAATAGATTCTGGTCATCTCAATATCAATCGCTCCCGTTGGCATTTCAGAGAACGATATCGAAGAGGTTATTTTGTCGTTCTTTGCGATATTGGTGGACGAGCCTCCAGCCGCCGAGGAGTACAGCATCACGCCGCTAAAATATTCCTCCGCATCAAACTCGAAGAGCAATTCATTGGCTGAAGTTTTACGGATTCCAGTCAGACGCAAAAGATACCCATTTGCTTGAATTTCCTTGTCTAGCATCATTGCCTCCCCGATCTGCAAGGCGCTGGGGTTGATAGTAAACCTGCCAGGGTTTGCAGAAATATCCATCATGAGAGGCATCCGTCCTTGCAACGGGAAACTCACCAAGTCCAGAGCGATGCGCTCACCCGCCAGCAAGGGAACTGTCTGATAGACGCGCGTCACGCCTGCATCCATGTCCGACGGTGTGATATCAGTCAATGGATACATTCTGCCCTGGGAATCGGTCATTTGCAGGCTCCACGGAGCAGCCATGACAATATCGGGGGTGTCAAAACGAAGCGAGACCTGAAGGAGCGTGCGGTCAGTGGAAATTTGTATATCTTCCAGACCTAGCATGACGCCACCATTGTTCAAGCCTTGAATATTATCCCAACCGCGAAATGCCAGTTTTACATCCCCTGTTGCGGTATCCCAAAATCGGATGGTGGAAGGCACATATTGTGTGTAACTGGTTTCCAACGTGGCGATTGTCTGAGAATCAAACCAGCGTAGTTCTTTGTAAATAATGCCGTCATAAAAACCGAACGAAGAGGTAAGCCCGCCCGTTTGCGAATCCCAAACACGGATTGCGCCGCTTGCGGTGGCAATCTGCCGGCTGTCAGGAGACCAATCCAGAGCGTCCACCGAGATGAAGTGCGCCTTGATGTAGCCCTCGCATTTATTATTCCCTGCATTCCACACACAAACCGTACCTCCAAAATGCCCGGATGCAATTTTCCTTCCATCCGGCGACCATTTCACCTGCCTGGCAGGCTGGGGACGGGGGTCATACAACCGCACCCATTTACCGGCATCCACCCGCCAGCGGCGTAAGCCATATCCTAAATCACCGGTGGAGATTAAACGCAAGCCATCGGGAGACCAGGAAAGGTCAAACGGGGAGACAATGAAATCTTCCAGCGAGGCGTCCACCTTTCCAGTTTCCACATCGACAACAGACAAGCCGCGCTCCAGAATCGAAAAGGCAATGTTCTTATTATTTGACGACCAATCCAGCGCCCCAGATGGGCTGTACCCCTGCAACGCACTTTCGTATTCGTAGATAATTTTCCATGAAGCGGTATCCCAAACTGTTACATGCAGGGATCCGCTTTCAATATACTCCAAACTAACCCCACCGACAGCCAGCCTGCTGCCATCAGGAGAAAACTGCACTTGAAATACCTGCTCATGTAACGGCTGATTGCGAATTGCCTCCAGTGTTTGCAAGTCATACAAAATCAAGTCTTTCGATGTTGCAACCGCAATCAAACCACCATCCATACTGACATCAAACGCCTGAATGAAGCCCGGCACGTCCACCACGCGATTCGGCTCACCCTCTGGCATTAGAGTGGGGTCTGGAAAATCCTGATAGGAAGTGGAAAAAACAGCCGACGACAGAAAAGGATTGGCTATGTAGATCACTCCGATCACCAGAACTATCAGGGCGAACAAAATTGAAAAAGCTTTTAGAAATTGGGTTGACTTCATATGAAACCTCCTGCTTTGGCGCATCATACCCCACAAAGATTAATCCCCGTCGCCGTCTCCCCAACGATTCCCCCACGAAATCCAGTTATACCC
>JAUXWL010000282.1 GCA_030680155.1 Anaerolineales bacterium | reverse complement strand
CCTTTCGCTTCAAACTTACCGACGGCGGCTTCTGCCATCAAGCCAGCCAGCCCCGCAGCGGACGCCGGCTCCACCCACACCCCTTCTGATGCGAGGGTGCGTTGGGCATCTAGAATCTCCGCATCAGAAACGGCGATAATTTTCCCGTTGGATTGTTGCGCCGCCTCCAAAGCCTGCTCCCCGCGCGCCGGCTTGCCTATACGAATGGCAGTGGCGATTGTCTCTGGCCTCTCAACGGGATGCCCCAGCACCAGCGGAGCGGATCCCGCCGCCTGTACGCCAAGTATTTGCGGAAACCCCTTTTGGTATTGATTGAATCCTGCCCAATACGAGGTGATAGTCCCTGCGTTGCCGACAGGCAGGCACAGCCAGTCAGGCGCAGAACCAAGCACATCACAAATTTCAAACGCCGATGTTTTCTGTCCTTCAATACGATATGGATTAATCGAGTTGACCAGCGCAATCGGCGTCTTTTGGGTGATTTCTACAACAAGCGACAAGGCATCATCAAACGAACCTTGAATTTGAATCACTTCCGCGCCATAGGCGATTGCACCTGCCAGTTTCCCCGCTGCCACTTTGCCTTCTGGAATCAAGACGATGGAGCGCAAGCCTGCCCGCGCGGCATATGCGGCGGCGGAGGCAGCAGTGTTCCCTGTCGAAGCGCAGATGACGGTTTGTGCTCCGCGCCCAACGGCTTCGCTGATGGCGGCGGTCATGCCGCGGTCTTTGAACGAGCCGGTAGGATTCAAGCCTTCGAATTTAATGAACAAGTCACAGCCGAATTCCCTGCTCAGGCGCGGCATGGGGATGAGCGGCGTGTTCCCTTCGAGCAGGGAAACTATCTGCGTGTGGGCGGGTAAATCAAGATACTGCCGGTAGTGTTGGATCAAGCCCTGGTAGGTCATAGCAACTCCAATGAAAGAATGACGCGATTATAATAGCGCAGATGATAAAAATCCGTGTCCCTGCCACATCTGCAAATTTAGGTCCAGGCTTTGATTGCCTGGGACTGGCGTTGGATGTATGGAATGAGATTACATTCGCGCCTGCCGAGAAGCTGACACATCATGTGATTGGCGAGGGCGCGGAGAAGTTGAATAGGGGCACAAGAAATCTGCTGACAAAAGCGTATGCACATCTGCACGATGTATGCGGCCGCCCGCTTAAACGAGCGGCAATCGAAGCGCATAACATGATCCCCATGAGCAGCGGACTTGGATCAAGCGCGGCAGCAATCGCGGCGGGGCTGTTCGGCGCGAATGAAATGTTGGGCCAACCAATGAACATGGAGGGGTTGCTAAAATTAGCGGCTGACATGGAAGGTCATCCCGACAACGTTGCCCCTGCCCTGCTGGGCGGGTTAGTCGTTTCTGTGACGAACCAAGAGGAAATTATTACACGACGGTATGAGATCCCTGCATTGACGATAGTGATCGTAAAACCTAATATTGAGTGGCCGACAAAGACCGCGCGCGCCGTGCTGCCAAAGTCCGTTTCACGCGCGGACGCGATCTACAACATCGGGCGGGCAGCGTTGGTGGTGGATGCGCTTCGCTGTGGCGACCTGGGCTTGTTACAAAAAGTGATGGAAGACCGCATCCACCAGTCGTATCGCCTGCGTCACATTTCGGGTGGCATGGCTGCCTACAAATGCGCCAAACAATTTGGCGCAGCGGCATTATCGGGCGCGGGACCATCCATTATTGTTTTCCTTCCGCCAGAGGATGCTGGAAAAGCAAGCGCAGAAATTCGATCCATTTTTGAGGAACGCGGCATTGAAACGAAAGGCATTATCACTACACCGAGCGAAAAAGGCGCTCATTGCATATAGGTAGTTGGAAAGCAAAAGAGGATGTTGCAGCCTTTTGGAAACTGCAACATCCTCTTTTTTCGTCTTTCAGAGTAACTTTATTTCTTCTTCGCCTTCGGCTTGGTTTTCGCTTTTTTCACAGTTGTTGCTTTGACAGGAATACGAGCAAACTCCCTCGCTTCAGGAGTGTACGGCACGCGCAGGGTGACAGGCTCTACTGATTTTCCGCGAATCCGCAGGTTGATCATTTCAACCATGACCGAAAAGCCCATGGCAAAGTAAATGTATCCCTTTGGAATATGCTGGTGCAGTCCTTCCACGACGAGGGTGAAACCGATGAGAAGAAGGAAGCTAAGCGCAAGAATCTTGATGGTGGGATGCCCCTCAACAAATTCGCCAATGGGTCCCGCCGTGAAGATCATCACAACCGCAGAGACAATCACGGCAATAATCATAATTTCAATGTGGTCTACCATGCCTATCGCGGTGATAACCGAATCCAGCGAGAAGACGACATCCAGCAATAGTATCTGAAAGATGACACTGGCAAACGTTGCAGCTACTTTGGAAGATGAATGTCCTGTGTGGCCTTCCAGTTTTTCGTGGATCTCATAGGTACTTTTGCCGAGCAGGAATAAACCGCCTGCCAGCAGGATCAGGTCACGCCCTGAGATGCCAATTGTTTCACCCTCAAACCAGGGGACAAAGAAAAACGGCTCTTCGAGGCCGATGATCCAGGAAAGGGAAAGCAGCAGTAAAATGCGGGTGATAACTGCCAGCGCAATCCCTGTTGTGCGGGCGCGTTGCTGATCCTGCTGGGGTAATTTCCCTGCAAGGATCGAGATAAAAATGACATTGTCCACACCCAATACCAGTTCCAATATGACCAATGTCAGGAATGCGATCAACGTTTCGGGGGTAAAAATCCAACTGAAGTCCATGGGGATGCTCCTGAAAAAGAATGAGCGGATTTTAATGCCAGATTGGGGATTTGAGTATACAAAAAGCCTCGAAAGTTCCTGGAACTTCCGAGGCTTTCCTCAGTTGGTGGATTTACTTGATCTTGAACATCTGGGTCAGTTTCATTGCCAGGTTCAGGTCGCCTGCGAGTTTCAGTTTACCTTCCATGAAGGCTTTCATGCCGTCAATTTCGCCGGTGAATATCTTGACGTAATCGCTCGAGTCGGCGGTGAGGGTCATCTTGGGGGAAGCGTGTTCGCCTTTGGCAACTTCGCACTTTCCATCTTTGATGGTGGCATACCATTCACCGGGTTCTGCACCAGTGAACTTGAATTGGATGGTGGCATCCAGTCCCGCCGCTTTTTCAGGGATAAAGGCGCCGGGCATTTTAGACATGAGGGTTTCGATTGTGAGAGCCATTTTTTCTCCTGGTTAAAAAGTTGAAAAGTTTGAATGTTGGAAGGTTAACGTTTCAACCCGATAACCTTCCAACCTGCCAACGGTTTACTGTAGGTTTTCAAAGATCGCCGCCGCACCCATGCCGCCGCCAATACACATGGTCACCATGCCGTATTTCGACTTGCGGCGACCCATTTCGTAGATCAACTGGGTGGTGAGCTTGGAACCGGTACAACCGAGCGGATGTCCAAGGGCAATGGCGCCGCCGTTGACATTGATTTTATCAGCATCAAGTTCCAATTGCTGAATGACCGCCAGCGACTGCGCCGCAAA
>JAUXWL010000281.1 GCA_030680155.1 Anaerolineales bacterium | reverse complement strand
TGGAAATGGGCAGCCGTGATGATTTTGCGCAGGACGAACCTGCCAAAGATGAAGAGACCCCTTCGTGGCTGGCTGGTTTGCAGCCGCTCGAACCACAGTCTGAAGAAAAAGATGAACTGACCGACTGGTTCCGCAATGCAGTGAATGAAAAGCAGCCGTCACAGCCTGAACCAACCCCGGCCTTTGATCTTCCCGTTGAAGATGCCCCAATAGAATTACCCGGTTCTGACACACCCGTTGACGACACGCCAGATTGGCTGCGTCAGATGGCGGCGGATGCGGATGTAAAGCCCGAACCTGTGCAAGCCGATGTGTATCAGGATGCCCCCGAACTTCCGTTGGATACGCCGGATTGGCTGCGAACATTGGGCGGCGCGGAAGCGGCCCAGCCTGAGCCTGAGCAAGCCGAAGAAAATCAGAAAAAACCCGAACTTCCGCTGGATACGCCGGATTGGCTGCGAACGTTGGGCGGCGCGGAAGCGGCCCAGCCCGCAGAGGCAGAACCTGTTTTTTTGACAGAATCAAGCCCGGCTGAGTCTGAAGCGGATGAACTTCCATCCTTTGAAATCCCGGATTGGATGAAGGGTCCCGCTGAAACTGAAAAGCCGCTGCAAGATACTACTCCGCGCTGGCTGCGTGAGGATTCTGATCAGGCGGGCGACCCTGAAGTACCCTCCTGGCTGACGGGGATGGAAGCCTTCCAGGCATCTGAGCCGGCCGAGGAAGCGCCCGCAAAAAGCAGCGAACCTGCGGACGTTCCAGATTGGTTGAAAGCCGCCGCACCGCAACATCCAATAGAGGAATTACCCGCTGTGGCAGCGGAGCCTGTAGAGCCTGCCGAAACGTCGGATTGGCTCAGCTCGCTCAAATCTTTGGAGGTGGAAACGGAAGAACTGCAAACGCCGCCCACCGAAGAAGAGCCGCTCGAATCTCCTTTTGAATCCACCCCTTCTGCTTTTGAAGCGGAACCGCAGGGCGCCGAAAATGTGGAGGATATTTTCACCGATATGCCGTCCTGGCTTTCGAATGCGATGGAACAGCCTTCCTCCTCCTCGCCGACTCCCATCACCAATGCAGATGCGCTCTCGCCCAGTGAACTGCCTTCATGGGTGCAGGCCATGCGTCCGGTGGACGCCAGCGCTTCGCAGCCTGCATCTCTCTCCAGCGATCAGACGCTTGAATCACGCGGCGCGCTGGCGGGTTTGCAGGGAGTGCTCCCCGCTGTGCCCGGCTACATGCCCACCAGCAAACCCAAGGCATATTCGATCAAACTCACTGCCAGCGACGAGCAACTGGCACACGCCGAAATCCTGGAGCAGATCCTCGCCGCCGAGACTGCGCCTGTGCCGCTCGAGTCCTTCTCCACCGTGCGCGCGTCACGGGGTTTGCGCTGGCTGATCGCAGCGCTGCTTGTGACCAGCACATTTCTTATGGTAGCGTTACGCACACAGATTTTCACACTGCCACTCGTTCCCAATGAAATGCGGGACCTGCTCTTCATCTCCCAAGCCATCCCTGCAAACGCACCCATCCTCGTGGCCGTGGATTACGAACCCTCCCGCGCCGCTGAAATGGAAGCTGCCGCCGCGCCGCTATTGGACAATCTCATGCTGTTGAATGCTCCCCGCCTGACGTTCGTGTCCACCAACGAGACGGGGGCAATTCTCGCAGAACGCCTCCTCTCTGGACCTTTGGCTGTTCACAACTACGAGGACAGAGTTTCCTACCTGAATCTGGGTTACCTGCCCGGTGGCCAGTTGGGAATCCGCGCATTTGCCCAAGACCCGGTCATCGCCGCGCCGCTGGATATGTCGCTGCAATCTGCATGGGATACCGCTCCGCTCGAAGGTGTGACCGCGCTCAACCAATTCACCGCCATGATCCTGATCACCGACAACGCCGACGCCGCCCGCATCTGGATCGAACAGACCCAGTCTCTGCGCGGTGACATTCCATTCATCATCATCGCCAGCGCGCAAGCCGCACCCATGATCCAGCCATATTACAACTCTGCGCAAGTCACGGGCATTATTACGGGGCTGCAGGGCGGCGCGGTCTTCGAACAATATAATTCGGGCCGCCCTGGCACCGCCCGCTCCTACTGGGATGCCTACAGCCTCGGTATGTTACTCGCCGTGCTGCTGGTATTCGGCGGCGGGGTTTGGAATTTGATCTCCGGCATGCGTGAACGCGCTGCGGCAAGCGAGGGAAAATAACATGAACATTCCTCTCGACCTGCTCAGCGGCGTATTGAGTTTTATTTTCACCGTTTTCATCCTCAGTTATTTAATCGGGGATAACCCGCTCTTTCGCATTGCCACCTACCTCTTTGTGGGTATCGCGTCGGGGTACGTCTTTGCGGTCATCTGGTGGCAGGTACTTGTGCCGCGCCTGGTCTCCCCGCTGCTTCCCGCCCTGACTTCAGGCTCCCTGGTGGAGCAGATCATCGTGCTTGTGCCGTGGCTTGGTTTTGCATTCATCCTCATGAAACTATCGCCGCGGCTGGCAGGCATTGCCAGTATAACGATGGCGTTCCTGGTCGGCGCTGGCGCGGCAGTCATCATCGCCGGCGCAGTGACGGGCACGCTCATCCCGCAGTTCGAGGCGACCATCAATTTCTTCGACCGCGACCTCGCCGCCGCCCGCAACATCAACTTCTTTGAAGTGGCAGGCAATGGCGCGATCATCCTCGCCGGGGCGGTCACGTCCCTGGTGTACTTCCACTTTGGCGCGCGCCCGCAGGCGGATGGTTCCATGCGCCGCTTCGGGGTAATTGAGATCATCGCCTGGGTGGGACGCATTTTCATCGGCATTACGCTGGGCGCGATCTTTGCGGGCGTGTACGCCGCCGCGCTCACTGCCCTGATCGAACGCATTTCATCCCTGGTCAATTTCGGCAACCTCATCCGCTCATTCTTCGGGTCATAACATTATGCCTTCCTCCCTGGTTACAGGTAACTCCCTCCTAGCAATTGACGTCGGCGCGGCAGGCACGCGCGCCGTGTTGTTCGACGTGATCGAAGGCGAATACCGCTTCGTGGCATCCGGCGCCGCGCCGAGCACCGCCGAAGCGCCCTTTAAGGATGTTGCCGAAGGTGTGCGCAACGCGGTCACAAATCTACAAACGGTGTTGGGCAAGAATCTGCTGGATGATGCGCGCGGGCTCATTACGCCGAGCCAGCCCAACGGGTCCGGTGTGGATGCGGTGGTCGTCACGCTCTCAGCGGGACCGACCATCAAAACCATCGTCGTCGGCTTGCTTAAGGATGTCTCGCTCGAAAGCGCGCGCCGCCTCGCTGAAACGACCTACACCCGCATCATGGATACCATCGGCTTGAGCGATATGCGCAAGCCGGATCAACAGATCGACAGCATCCTGCGCATCCGTCCGGAATTGGTCGTGATCGCCGGCGGCACGGATGGCGGCGCATCGCGCTCCATCCAGAAATTACTTGAACCCATCGGGCTTGCCAGTTTCCTGTTGCCCGAAGAAAAACGTCCCGCTGTGTTGTTCGCAGGCAATGAAAAAATGAAGGGCGAAGTCACCACGCTGGTTGGCGCACTTGCCTCCGCGCTGCACTTCAGCCCAAACATCCGCCCCTCGCTCGATACCGAAGACATCGACCCGGCTGAAGGTGAACTGGCGCGCATGTATGTCAACATCCGTAAACGCCAGATCAAAGGCGTGGACCTGCTCGACCTGTGGTCCGGCGGACATGTGTTACCGACTGCCTACGCCACCGGACGCATGGTGCGTTTTCTTTCCAAAGTTTATGGTTCGCAAAAGGGCATCCTCAACGTGGACCTCGGCGCGTCCGCTGCGACCATCGCGGCAGGCTTCCGAAACAAATCCGTCCTTAAGGTGTACCCGCAATTCGGGCTTGGCGAAAACCTGGCAGGTTTGCTGAACCACACCACACTTGAGAACATCCTGCGCTGGTCGTCCCTCGATATTTCCAGCGGCGTGCTTTTGGATTACCTGCATCAAAAAGCGTTGTATCCCGCCGCCATTTCCGCTACGCGCGAAGACCTCGTCGTCTCACAGGCGGTGTCTCGTGAAGCATTACACCTTGCCATGCAATCGGCGCGGCGCGATTTTCCGCAAAACATTGCGACCATCAAGCCGACGTTAACTCCGCTCTTTGAACCCATCCTGGCAGGAGGCGGGGCGCTAAGCGACGCTTCGCGCCCCGGCCAGAGCCTGCTCCTGCTCCTGGACTCTATCCAACCTGTCGGCATTACAACCATCATCCTCGACCAGAACAACCTGCTGCCCCTGTTGGGCGCGGCGGCGGCCCAGAACAACATCCTGCCGGTGCAAGTGCTTGAATCCGGCGCATTCCTCAGCGTGGGGACGGTGGTCTCGCCGGTGACTTCCGCCAAATACGGCACGGCCATCCTGCGCGCAAAACTGACCTACGACAACGGCACCGAAGCCCGCGTGGATTTGAAATTCGGCAGCATTGAAAGCCTGCCGCTTGCCAACGGCGAAGCTGCGAAACTGACCGTGCAATGTTTGCACGGAGCAGACGTCGGCTTTGGACCCGGCCGGGGGGGTGTCATCCCAGTGAGCGGCGGGGCATTAGGCGTCGTCTTCGATGGGCGCGGACGTCCACTGGACCTTCCCTCCGACCCTGTGCGGCGGCGGGAACTCATCAAAAAATGGAACTGGACATTGGGAGGCGGATAAACGATGCAAGCGCCTGTTCATCATGTGATCGGACTTACCACCATCGTGCGGGAGCGAGTGTTACCCGTGGCGGGCAAGGTGCTTGTGCGCCTTCAACAAAAGGTCGGGCTGGGGGATATAGTCGCTGAAACCCGTTGGGCGCGCGAACATGCCATGTTGGATGTTGCCCGTATGTTGGGCATTTCTGCAAATACGGCAGACCGCCTGATCAAATGCAAAGTAAATGACCGCCTCGCGGCAGGGACGGAGATCGCCGTGGGGAAGGGCTTGTTCCCGCGAACGGTGCGCGTTCCCCGCGAGGGACGCGTAGTGGCTGTGGGCGGCGGACAAGTGTTGATGGAAGTCGGCGAGACGAAACTGGAACTGCGCGCGGGCATTCCTGGCACGGTGATCGAGATCATCCCAGACCGCGGCGTGGTCATCCAAACTGCCGGCGGATTGGCGCAAGGCATGTGGGGCAACGGGCGCATCGATACCGGCTTGCTCATCAACCTCACCGATGGACCAGACAGCGTGCTGACTGCGGGGCGGCTGGATGTAAGCCTGCGCGGTTCGATCATCCTGGCGGGCATGGTCAAGGATGCCGAGACTCTTCAAGTGGCGGCAGAATTGCCGGTGCGTGGTTTGATCCTTTCGAGTATTTATCCATCCCTGCTGCAAAAGGCGCGCGAGATGCGCTACCCGATCATCGCAACGGATGGTTTTGGTCCGCTGGCGATGAATTCTGTTGCATACAAATTACTCAGCACCAACGCCAAGCGTGAAGTGACCGTGAACGCGGAGGTGTTCGACCGCTACACCGGCGCGCGCCCGGAAGTGATCATCCCCCTGCCGATCTCCGCTGACCCGCCTGCCCCGCGTGACGTGGATACCTTTGCTCCCGGGTCGCAGGTGCGCATGCGCCGCCCGCCACACATGGGCATGATTGGCTCCATTGTCAGTATAAAACCCGGTCTTTCGACCCTGCCCAGCGGTCTGCGCGCGCGCGCCGCGGAAGTTAAACTTGAAAACGACGAGACGGCGCTTGTTCCTCTCGTAAACCTTGAAGTTGTGGGATAATACGGAAGTTATCGTAGATCTCGTGACAAGAAAATAATCAGGAGAGTGCTCCATGTCCTATGACCCCAATGAATTTGATACCGCAGATGACGCCCCGCTCCCGGAGGAATCCAACAATAACCGCACGTTCCTGATCGCGGTCGGCATTCTGGGCGGGATCATCCTGATCTCCATTGCCTGCCTGGTGGGTGTGTATTTATTCGGATCGCAAAATCAAACCGCGCAACAAGCAGATGCCGACGCCAATGCCACGCAAACCGCACTGGCAAACAATCTTTTCATTGACCAGGCTCTGACCGCCACCGCCAACGCATCCATCCTGCCAACCACCACACTTGAACCGACATCCACTTCCGTAGTGAGCTTCCCCACCGCCACCGGAACATTAGACCCGGACGGCACTGCCGTCAGCACATTGGAAGATCCCGGTACTCCCGCGGCCGCCACCGCCACCGTCGGCGCGGCATTGACCCAGGCCGCAATCGCCCAGTTGACGATTGTCCCCACCACCACGGCCCTGCCCAATACCGGTTTCATTGACGACTACGGCGTGCCCGGGCTTGCGGCAATGTCGCTTGCCTTTATCATCGTGATCATGCTGGCGCGCAGACTGCGTGTTGCGCCGACACGATAACCATAAAAATTTGCAATCAAAAAGGACAGCGGCTTCGCTGTCCTTTTTGATTTTATTCTCTACCGTACATGATGCGCTCAAGCCGCCGTCCCCGGCGGCGTTTTTCCGAGGAAATCTTGCGCCGGGGATGTATGCCCAGATATGGGTACGGCGCAAGGAGCAATTTGTATTTTTACTTGTATTTGTACGGTAGAGAATATTTTTTCAGACCACGCTCTCTGCCACGGTCTTTCCATATCCCAACAGGGCTTTGACCATGTCATGGGTGCGCCCTTCGGCATACACACGCAGGACGGGTTCCGTGCCCGATGGGCGGATGAGCAGCCATGAGTCATCCGCCATGATGTATTTCACGCCGTCACGCTGACTGATCTCCGCCACCTTTTCACCGCCGATCTCGGCAGGCGCTTTTTGGGTGAGGAAGTCGGTCATCTCCACTTTGGCAACGGGACGGCTGAGGCGCAAGTCCACACGTTCGTAATGAGCGGGACCAACATCCGCGAGCAGGTCATCCACCATTGTTCCAAGCGATTTACCGGACGCCGCCAGCATTTCCACCAGTAACAAGCCCATAATGGGACCGTCGCCTTCGGGGATGTGTCCCTTGAAGGAAATGCCGCCTGATTCCTCGCCGCCGATCAGCACATCTTCCTTCATCATATAGTCTGCAATATGATTGAACCCGACGGGCGTTTCATATAATTTCATGCCATAGCGTTTTGCGAGGCGGTCGATCATGCGCGTGGTGGAGACTGTGCGTACCACTGCGCCGCTCAGCCCGCGTTTTTCAACGAGATATTTCAGCGAGAGCGCCATGATCTTGTGCGGATCAACGAAGTTGCCGCGCTCGTCCATGGCGCCGATGCGGTCTGCGTCGCCATCCGTGACGACGCCGAAATTTCCCAGCCCCGAACTGACTGCGCTGGATAACGCGCCGAGGTATTTCGCAATCGGTTCGGGATGCACACCGCCGAAGCCGGGGTTCATCTCGCCGCGAATTTCATGGATCTCACAACCTGTCCCCTGCAAAAAGGCTTTGATCACACCACGCCCGGAGCCGTACATGGCATCTGCCACGAAGCGCTGGGGATTGTCCGCGATGATGTCGGTGTTGATGAGTTTGCGCAAATGTTCGAAGTAGGCAGGCAGTGGGTTGAACTTCTGGATCAAGCCCGCCTCGCGCGCCTTTTGGAAATCCATCAGGTTGGGGCCGCGCGCCTGCTCTTCGTTGTCATTGATATATACTTCCACGCGGCGGCATTGCTCCGAAAGCGCCGAGCCGCCGAACGCGCCCTTCAACTTCACGCCGTTATAGCGCGGCGCGTTATGCGAAGCGGTGATCATAATACCCGCAATGGCGTTGTTGTTCTTTACTGAAAATGAAATCGCGGGCGTGGGTGAATCGGATTGCGCCAGCAGAACCGTGAATCCGTTTGCGGCCAGGACGCGCGCCACTTCTCCCGCAAAACGGTCGGAGAGAAAGCGGGTGTCGAATCCCACCACGATCTTTTTGGAATCCACACTATTCGACTTATCCCAATGATCTGAAGCGACCGCGTCCGCGATGGCCTGCGAGACCATGCGTAAATTGCCGAATGTAAAACTGTCCGAGATAACGGCGCGCCAGCCGTCTGTGCCGAAATGAATGGGCATGAAGTGTCCTCTTTGAAAGAATTACCCGCAGGCGGGGTAACCCTGCGGATGAGATGATGAGATTATGGGTTTGGTGTTACGGTAAATGCCGGTGTGGCGGAAGGCTCAAATCCCGGTGCGGGTGTGGCATAGCGCAACACCGACTCCAACAGCCAGCCTTCGATCTGCCGTCCGTTGAGGGTGGCATATACTTTCACCCAGGTTGACCCGTTCACGATCTCGAATTCCGAATAGGTTTCCACGATCGTGCCGTTGAGCAGGGTCATCATGTAGCTGCCGCCAGGCGCATCGCGCAGGTTTGCGCCGCCGCCTTCGCTTGCAAAAATCCTGCCATAGGTTGGGGTTGGCTGGATGGTGAGTGTGATCGTTGGGGTATCAGTGGGCGGCAGGGTGATGTCAATTGTCAGCGGCACGGGGCTGGGCGTTCCCGGCGTCGGGGTGCGCGAGGGAGCGCTCAAGGGTAGCGCCGTGTCTGTCGATGTCAGGAACAGGCCGGGGGTCGGGGAAAGAGGCGCGGATACCTGGTTGGTCGGCGTGGACTGAGTCCCCGCTTCATTGCCTGACGGGACGCCTGATCCCATCACAGTGAACAGGATTCCCGCGAAGAGCAGGAGTGTGATGCCGCTAAAAACGATCCCGCCCGTGGACGGACGAAGCCGCAGCAGGAAAAGCGTGACCAGACCGAGAATGCTGGCCAGCGCAAAGTGTGCCGCGAAGACATACAACCCCTGCGGAAAAATATCCTGCAAACCTGCGCCAAGACCGAATGCTGCCGCATTGATCGGCAAATAGAAAAGATAGGCGATCAACACACTCGGCAGGAAAGGTTTGGCTTCGGAACGCGCAAAGGATGCGACCAGTGTGACAGCGCCAATGGCAAGCACGACCAGTGCGGGAATCCATAAGCGGGCATGGATAAAGGCATTGTTGTGCGGGAAATCTTCGAATAGGCGCGCCGCAAAACCCGAAAGCAGCCCACCCGCAAAGACGAGGGCAATGCTAATAAGTAAAGCCATGGCGGTTTCAAACTGGAAGCGGACGGAGCCTGTGAGAATGGCGAGTAGAAAGCCGACCCAGGGAGTCATCAACGGCGCGACGAGAATGCCGAGTAACAGCACAACCGGGGAATCCAGCAAAAAGCCAAGCCCGAGGATCGCACCGCACACCAGCGAAAAAATAAACAACTCGATGGATGGATACGCGCGCCGCGCCAGTGAAGAAATTAACTCCGCCTGTCCCTCCGCATCGGTTGGGATGGAGGAGCGGCGGGTGGCACGCCTGCGTCGAACACGCTGCGCGGACGTTAATTCCTCATGCGGCGGTTCGGTTGGAAGGATTGGTTCATCCGAAAATGGCATGGCTGCAATTATACAGGCGATGGGGAATAAGCGGGTAGGAAAGATGGGGTAGTGTGCAAGCAAAACATGTCAGGCAATTTGCTCCCTGCGCCGTCCCCGGCGCAGGATTTCCCTCGCAAAACGCCGCCGAGGACGGCGGCTTGAGCGACTGCCGCTGACAACCTTTGCGTACACACATGGGGTACGAAGGATTACAATTGGAAAAAGGTAAAATGTCAGTCACTCAATAATCGTCATTGAATAGATCGAATTTTCAAAGGATGGAATCATGAACGAACCACGTACCTATCAACATTCCACTGTGACAAAGGTTTTTATTATCGGCTTGTTTTTGCTCATCTTCAGCGGAATCTGCCTGGCGCTTGGTTTTGGGCTTCAAGAGATCTGGCTAACGATCCCATTCATGCTCCTGCTTGGAATTCTTTTTGTGTTCGTGGTCTTTGCCTATACCGCCAGGACCATTGTTTCGGAAGAGGAAATTACCACCCGCACCTTGTTGGGATCAAAAACTTTGCGCTGGACGGAGATCGCGCGTGTTTCGGGGCGGGGCTATGGAATCAAACTGCACAACTTCGATGAAGATGTGACCGTTGCCCCATCCTCTCGATTGCCAGGCTACGAGGAAGTCATCGAGTGGATCGGCAGGAAACGCCCCGACCTGTTCGGTTCGCAGGAATTCAGCGAAATGAAGCGCGGATTTTCGCAACTCTTCGGCTCACTGATCGCAATGATGGCGGCGCTCGGTGTGATGGGTACTTTTCTTTGGATTTCGGAGCCTGGCTCCCTGACCTCGACCGACACGCTTTTTCCGCTTATCTTTTTGGCGGTCATCATCTTCTCGGTGGCTGGCTCGCTGCTTTCCAGCCCGCAGTCGCTGATGCTTGAGGGCGGGACTCTGCGGCTGAAATACCTGCTCAGTGAAAAGACCCTGCGCGCAAACGAGATCGCTTCGATCCACTATACCTATACGCAAACGCGAAATGGAAAGCGTTATTTCATCGCATTGAATCTGGCGGATAAAAAGACCATCCGTATTTCAGGGTTGAGCATCGGTTTGCCATCGGCGTATCTGGCGTTGAAGAACTGGCATGTGCGGAATACATAGCGCAGTTCGTACCGCAAAAACTTGTCCTCGCAGAGGGTTCATTTTGCGCCCCGACAGGCAAGATAAATCCTTCGATCCACTCACATCGTCCCGATGTCCTTCGGGAGGGCAGGTCTTGCGGTACTGCGCAGAATCTTCGCGGTTGGCGTAGTTTTGGTATCACCGCAGTAAACCGTGGAGTCTGTAGCAACGCAAAGATTCTGCCACGGATTTCACGGATTTTCGCAGACTGAATTCAAAAATCCGTGATAATCTGTGCTAATCTGTGGCAAAAGACTTCTACCACGTTTAGGTGCAGCCCTACCGTAGTTTTCGCAGAGTAATACTATAACGCTTTGGAGACAGGCGGCTACATGCCACGAAGTGGTATGCCGCCAAAATTACGGGAGCATACCATTTCATGGCACTTAGCTCCCTGACTCCATAATTCATTCCAAAAATTCGTCAGACAAATTTCCAAAATTAACATTCATCCTTAACTTTGCACATTTCCCCACCCTGCTATAATGCCCACGGTCGCAAATTGCACTTTCCCTCTTCCAAACAAGCGCAATTTGTGACTGCGCTGGGTATAATAGCCATGGACGCGACCAACGCCCGGCGCGTAACCCAATATTAAGGCAGGTACTCCGTCATGATCTGGTTTCCCCTCTAATTCTTACAACCGAATTGCCGCAATGATTCTCCCTGCGCGCATCTGCCTTCTTTCGTTTACCAACCGTGTCACTTGATACCTGACACCTGAAACCTGAAACTTAATAAATGACCCAACATCGAATTACAGACGACCTCGACGCCCTTCTGGACGTCCTCCCCACCACCATTCGCCACGCGGTGGAAAAGGCGAACAACAGCGATAACCTGCTGGAAATCGTCATTGACCTTGGGCGTTTGCCCGCCGCGCGATTCGTCGAAGGCGAAATCGTCCTCTCCGACAAAGAGATTACCCGCACAGAGATAGACCACGTCACCGAGCGCATCGGCTCGTTCGACGCCGACAACCGCGCCGGCATGGAGCGCACGCTCCACCGCATCTCCGCCATCCGCAACCGGCTGGGCGTCATTGTTGGTTTAACCTGCCGCGTGGGACGCGCCGTGTACGGAACCGTGGACATCATTCAAGACATCATCGAATCGGGTAAATCCGTTTTAATTCTCGGACGTCCCGGCGTTGGCAAGACTACGCTCCTGCGCGAAGCTGCGCGCATCCTTGCGGAAAACAAACGCGTCGTCATCGTGGATACCTCCAACGAGATCGGCGGCGACGGTGACGTGCCGCATCCCGCCGTCGGCAAGGCGCGCCGCATGCAAGTCCGCGAACCGATGCTGCAACATGAAGTGATGATCGAAGCGGTCGAGAACCACAACCCCGAAGTCATCGTCATTGACGAGATCGGGCGCGAACTGGAAGCCCTCGCCGCGCGCACCATTGCTGAACGCGGTGTGCAGCTCATCGGCACGGCGCACGGTCAAACGCTCGACAACCTTTTACTCAACCCTACGCTCAGCGACCTTGTCGGCGGCATCGAAGCGGTGACGCTCTCCGACGAAGAAGCCCGCCGCCGCGGCACGCAGAAGACCGTCCTCGAACGCCGCGCACCGCCCACCTTCGATGTACTCATCGAAATTCAGCACCGCGAACGCTTTGCCGTTCACCTCGATATCATGTCGGCAGTCGATTCGCTGCTGCGCGACGCGCCCATCCTGCCCGATATCCGCACGCGGGATGAAGCAGGCGAGATCAAGATCGAGAAACAGAGTCCGCCCAAAGTCAAGAGTGAGGCGACGAAAGCCCCGCTTCGGACTCGACGTCAGCCCTTCGATCAAACTCAGGGCAAGCCTGCTTCTGTTATCCAGGAGCCGACTCCACGCTCTGAGTCGATCAATCCGCCCGTGATCGGCACGACAACCAATGTCGGCGCGCGCTTGCAGACGTTGCGGGTCTTCGCGTATGGCGTGGCGCGCAACCGACTGATGCAAGCCGCCAAGCAACTCGGCGTGCCTGCCGTGGTGGTGACCGATGTGAACGAAGCCGACGTGCTGGTGACGCTGCGGACGTATTACCGCAACCGCGAGCATACCGTGATCGAAGCCGAAAGCCGTGGGATGCCAATCTATGTCCTGCGCGCGAATTCCGTTACGCAGGTGGAGCAGTTCCTCGGCGATGTGTACAACCTGACCGAGCCGCAAACCCCGCGCGACAACATGGAAGATATCCGCCATGAAACCCAGCAAGCCATATCCGCCGTGCTGAACGGCGAACGCTGGGTAGACCTGCCGCCCGGACCATCGCTCGTGCGCAGACTGCAACACGAATTGGCGCGCAAAGCGGAGTTGGTGAGTCACTCGTATGGCAAAGAGCCGCGCAGGCACGTCAGAATCTTTAGGGAGTAAAAAAGCGATTAGCGGTTAGCAATTAGCATTTGGCTAATCGCTAACCGCTAAAAGCTGATTGCTAAAATGTTCATCACCCTCGAAGGCCCCGAAGGCTCGGGCAAAACATCGCACATTCCCCATCTCGTTGAATTTTTACGCGAGAAGGGATATACCGTCTTTCCCACCCGCGAACCGGGCGGGACGTCGATCAGCGAGCAGATCCGCGATGTATTGCATGACATGAAAAACGCGGAGATGCATCCACGCACGGAGACATTACTTTACCAAGCCGCGCGCGCCCAGATCGTGGAGCAAGTCATCCAACCGCGTTTGGCAGATGGCGAGATCGTGATTTCAGATCGTTATTACGATTCCACGATTGCCTATCAAGGGTATGGACATCAGCAGAATCTGGAGGATGTCCGCGCACTGGTCAAATATGCCACAGGCGGCTTGACTCCCGACCTGACGATTCTGCTGGATTTGGATGTGGAAGTTGGACTCAAGCGTAAAAAGAAAAATGGTGATGAATGGAACCGCATGGATGCGCATGAAGTCGCATTCTATCAACGAGTCCGCGCGGGATATTTGGAGATGGTCAACGCCGAACCGCAGAGATGGGTTGTCGTGAATTCCGATCAGGCGTGGGAGTCTGTGCAGGCAGAGTTGAGGCGGGTGATCGTTGAAAGGTTGAAAGGTACAGACTGAGGGTAACTAATTGAGGGGAAATTTAATTTGTTATACTCCTAAGCCTATGACCGAAAGCAAGACACCCAACTTCTTTATCCGTGAACTCCCCATCCATGGCGACGCCATCCTCGCGCCGATGGACGGGTATTCCGACTGGCCTTTCCGCTCGCTGTGCCGCGAACTTGGCTCTGCCATGAGCTACACCGAATTCATCAAGGTGGAGAAGATCCTCAGCAAATCCAAACAGCCCGCCAAGCGCATGTACTTCACCGAGCCCGAGCGTCCCATCACCTTTCAGATCTACGGCGAAGACCCCGACCTCATCCTCGAAGCCGCGTTGAAAATTCAGGAAAACAATCCCGATGTGATCGACCTCAACATGGGCTGCCCCGCCAAAACCATCGCGGACCGCGGCGCGGGCGTGGGCATGATGCCTTCGCCATTAAGAATTGCGCGCACATTCCGCAAACTGGTCAAACATCTGCGCGTGCCGGTCACCGGAAAAATCCGCCTCGGCTGGGACCGCAACAAGAATTACAAACTAATCGCCCGCATCGTCGAGGAGGAAGGCGGCTCACTCATCGCCGTCCACGGACGCACCAAGGAACAACGCTATGCAGGCTGCGCCGATTGGGATGCCATCGCCGAAATCAAATCAAGCGTCAAGATTCCCGTCATTGGCAGTGGCGATATCAAAACCGTCGCCGACATTGACCGCTTGAAAGCGTATGCCAACGTCGATGCCGTCATGATCGGGCGCGGTGCGATTCCCAACCCGTGGATCTTTTCGCGCCTCGACCGCGACCAGGTCCCGCCCGATGTGGTCAAGGCAACCATCCGCAAGCACCTCGCGCGCTGTGTCGAATTCTACGGCGACGAAGATGGCTCGCGTCTCTTCCGCAAGAATGCTGTCCAATACGTGATGATGCAGCACCTGACCCGCGACGAACGCAAGGAAATTCTCAAGTCGCGCCCGTCTGCTGAGTTTCTCGAACTGCTCGAAAAGATTTACGACTCGCCTATCATGCAGGCCTAACTTAGAAAATCGGAGTGCAGACTTTAGTCTGCCTTGGCATTGCGGACTGAAGTCCGCGCTCTGTGAATTTTCGGATGGACTCCTTATATAATGCCCACGGTCATATCATGCCCGTAGGGTACAAATTGCGCTTACCCCCTTCTGAAAAAGCGCAATTTGTGACCGCGCTGGGTATAGTATTACTCTCTGAAAACTACGCCAACCGCGAAGGGTATAATCATCCCATGATCCTCGATCTCCCCCTCCTTCTCGAAACACGGCGCAATCACGCGCTCGAACACGCCACCATCCATCTGCTCTCGCGCGCGCACGCGGGCAAACGCATGGCCGGACATTCCAACCCCAGCGGCTTCTTCCTGCTCGGCGACCTGACCACCCAACAAATTTGGGAATCCGCCACCGAAGCACACACGCGACTCAACGCAGGCGAAAGCGGACTGGCAATCCATCCCGGCTGTGGAACCAACATGGCGACCACTGCGCTTCTTGCCGGGACCTTTGCCTGGGTGCCGCTTCGAGGGACAAAGTCTACGCTGTGGCGCCTCATGCTTATTCCGCTTGCTTTGCTCTTCGCCATTGCCGGTTACAGCCTCAGCAAACCGCTCGGACCATGGCTCCAGAAATACGTCACCACCGAAGCAGATTTGGGCGCCATGCAGATCGTGGACATCATCCCCATCCGCAAGGGCGTGCATCGGGTAATTACCAAATAGTATGGACTCAGGCGGCTATGTGCCACTACGTGGTATGCCGCCGAAACCACGGGAGCAAGCTCCCTGACTCCAAAATATATGCCCAACATCTTCCTCCTCTACGGCAACGACGAATTTGCCATCACGCGCAAACTCAAAGACTTCGAGTCCGAGTTCAGCGACCCGACCACGGCGGGCATGAACACGACCCATCTCGAAGCGCGTACCATGACCGGGAACGACCTCAACAACGCGGTCAATGCCATGCCGTTCCTTGCGACAAAGAGATTGATTTTTCTCTCCAACCCATCGGGGAAATTCAACCATCCCGCCACACGCAAAAAGTTTTTAGAGTTCGCAGAAAAAGCGCCCGATACCGCAAAGCTCGTCTTGTATGAGATCATCGACCCCAAGGGAGCGGACAAACACTGGCTGGTGAAATGGGCGGAGAAAAATAAAACGCTCGTCAGAATGCAGGCATTCTTCCTCCCCAAGCAGCGCGACATGCCCGGCTGGATCATCAACGAAGCAAAAAATCAAAGCGGACAGATCGAGCCTGCCGCCGCCGCCCGTCTCGCGGAGATGGTCGGCGTAGACACCCGTCAGGCAGGGATGGAACTCTCCAAACTGCTGGCATACGTCAACTGGGAGCGACCCGTGCGCGGGTCCGATGTGGAGGCGGTCTGTATCGTCACATCCCAGCAAAGCGTGTTCGATTTTGTGGATGCCTTGTCGCAGGGCAATGGACAGATCGCACAGAAATTACTGCATCGTTTACTTGAGAATGAAGATGCGTTCTCGTTATGGGGCATGGTTGTGCGTCAGTTTAGATTATTGCTTCAGGCAAGGGAAATTCTGGATGGGCGGGGAAACAAGGATGACGTGGCGCGCGCGTTGGGCGTGCATCCGTTCGTGGCAGAAAAGACAACCGGGCAGGCAGGGCGTTTTTCGATGGAAGCGCTCGAAGGAATTTACCGCCGCCTGTTGAAGATCGACGAGCAGGTAAAAACAAGCCAGATCACATTGGACCTGGCTCTCGATACGCTGGTGGTTGAACTGGCAAGATAGATGATGGTCGATTGTCCATCATCGTGAAATCAAAACAGCGATGGCTGCTTCGGAATATCATCTTCGTTCGTTCCGCTCCAGCCGTATTTTTTCAAGTCGATCTTATCTTTGGCGTCGAAGACGATCCCCTCTGCTTCAAGCAGTGGGCGCTGACGTTCCGAGCCCGGGCGTTCGCTGATCTTGCCTTGCGAGTTGATGATGCGTTGCCAAGGCACATCATCGGGGCAGGCTGCCATGGCTCCGCCCACCCAGCGCGGGGCGAAGGCGGCGTAGGTTTCCATTTCCACGCCTTGGGGCGGGGGAATCAATTTAGCGATCTGTCCGTAGGTGGCAACCTTCCCAGCGGGGACCTGGCGCACAAGGTTCCAGACCTGCTCGTAGAAGGCTTGTATGTTGGGGGGAGATGTGAAGGCGGGCATGAGGATCTCCTTACTTTGTTTTTCCGCTCCAGCCGTATCTCTTCATGTCAATACGACCTCTGAGATTAAACAGCACGCCTTCATCCTCCAGCATGAGTTTGTGACGTTTCGCTTCAAGCCCGTCCCGTTCCGTGATCTCGCCTTTGGAGTTGACCACTCGCTGCCACGGTACTTCACTGGGACTGGCGGCTACGGCGTTACTGACCCACAGCGCGCCGAATTCCTGATAGGTTTCAGAATCCACACCAGCAGGCGGGCGGATTATTTTGGCGATCTGTCCATACGAAGCGACTTTGCCGCGCGGGATCAAAGAGACAATGTTCCAAACTTGGGCGTAGAACGCTTGAGGGTCTGGGAGGGCGGGGATTTCAGGCATGGGTTTTTCCTTGTTCAAAGTTAAAAGATTAACGAGAATGGCGCAAATTGGCGAATGAATGCGAATATTTTTGCGTTTAGCGTTTGGCCAGGTAACGGTAGAAAAAAGTCTGGCGGACGTTGGAAATGAAGTTCTGTGAAAGCTGGTCATTCATGAACTTCAACGTCGGGATGCCATCGGCAGTGAGCGTGTTGGGGTGCTCATATTCAGGGACGCCGGGCTGTGCAAGACGTGTCACAGGTTCGCTGATGGTTTGGATTTTCTGGCTGTCATCCAATATAAAATAATACTCGTAGGTTCGATATAGGGAGCGGTTGATCTCGTAGAGAGGGGCGAGGGAGCCGAGGATGAGAAAAGCGAGTAACAAGTAATAAGTAATAAGTGAAGGTCGTAGTGATCTTTCTTGAAAAACAACTTCGCCTGTGAGAAGCATCAGGTAGAAGAGCGGAGCAATCGAGGCGCGCATGACGAAATCACGGTCACTGCCGAGTTGGATGAAGGGGATCAGGGCGAGGAGCGCGCCCGTGACCATCCAACGCGGGTCGCGCCATTTGACTGGAGCGAGCACGAGCCAGAGCAGCCCACCTTCGAGCAGGAAGAAGGCTAGGAAATCAATAAGCGCCAGAGATTGAAATCCGCGCTGTTGGGCGGCGGTGTTGGCAGTGAAGAAGAACGCGGAAAGAAGAAAGATGATGCCAGCGGCAAGAAGCACAACAGGACGGAGATTTTTGAACGGGGATTTGAAGTCTGTCTGTTTGAAGAGTTCGATGAGGACGAAGGGGAGCAATCCCACAGCAGCGAGGGGGGCAAAGAAGAAGCATAGTGACCAGAGCAGGATCTGGAGTGCAGGAGCTTGCTCCTGCTTCTCAAGCGACAAGCCGTTTGCCTCCATAATTAATACAATACACAACCACGCTGGGACGGCCTGATTGAAGACCCAGAACAACTGTGTAGTGAAGGAGGAGTATTGCAAACTCCCAGACCAGATTTCGAGATGAGTGATGGGCGGGAGTAGGGTTGGATAATCTTGCGCGAAAAATAACGCGCCGAGGACGTCCAGTCCGCTGAAGAGGATCAGGAGCAGGGTGGCTTTGATGAGGGAGGTTTTGAGGAAGTTACCGAGGTGCAAAGTGACGAGGATAACGCCGAGCCACGCCCAAAGAAAAAGGAAAAAATTCGCGGCCTGCCAGCCAAGGAGTTTTCCGATCCACGCGGAGGGCAGCCAGAAGCCGACGTAATAGACCAGCATCTTGACAGGTCCGCTTTCAGGTTGGGCATAGTAGACGGGCCAGTCGAAGTTGATCAGATCACGCAGGACGACGTTGCGCCAGTTGTGGTCCCAGTTTTGGAAGGCGTAGCCGCCGACGCCGGAAAGCAGTATCCAGAAGGCAGTGAGCAGTAGCCAGTGAACAGTGGGCAGTGACCAGTAAACAGTGGACAGCGACCAGTGGACAGTGGGCAGTGGGTGGTTGGTAAGCAGGAGTTTGTAGAGGGCAAGGAAAATTACGAGAGCAAGCGGGATGGCAATGGATAACCGCACCCAACCGAAGAGAAAGAGGAGGAAGGGGAGGATGAGGTAGAGGATGGAGATGCGGTTGAGGTGTTTCATGAGATAGTGGGCAGTGGGCAGTGGGCAGTGAACAGTAAACAGTAAACAGTAAACAGTGAACAGTGGACAGTGATCAGTGGACAGCGGTTAAGGGGCGCTATTATTTTCTTTCATAAACCACATAATCGTCTTTTCCTATTGTAACGAAATAATGCTCATTCAGAAACGCGCGCAGTTCGGGGAATTCACGGCTTGTATCTGCGCCTGAAATCCAGGGCTTGTCGATGGCAGTAATCTCGATAATGAAGCGCGGCCTGGCTCCCTGCAATTGCTTCATGAAGTCACGCCGCAACGATTGAATGTAGGGGTTTGAAACGTGGTGATAAAAATAAAAATCAAATACATGCGAAGTCGCAATCGGCGCGCGGGTTTCGAGCATGGCCAGCAGGGAGCCGCCCGTCCAATCGAGCGGCTGGACGGTATCGCCTGCTCCGAGATTCTTTTCGAGGAAGTTTGCAATTTGCACGGCGCGGTCAGTGGAGGTGGCGATTTCCCTGCCCTCGAGTTGGCGGATGAAGGTTGTGGATGGGCG
>JAUXWL010000157.1 GCA_030680155.1 Anaerolineales bacterium | reverse complement strand
GGAATTCCCTTGTTGTACTTGCCCGAAAGCAGACCCGAAGCCAGCGGACTCCACGTCGTTGTGCCATAGCCGTATTCCTGATAGAAGCGGATGTAATCGCCCTCAAGCCGTTCGCGCTCGAACAGGTTGTATTGCGGCTGTTCCACTACAGGCTTGTGCAGGTGATGACGCTCCGCAATCTGGATGGCTTCGATAATTTCCGCAGCCGACCATTCGGATGTGCCCCAATACAATGCCTTGCCCCACTCGATGATGTTGTGCATCGCCCAAACCGTCTCTTCGATGGGAGTAGTTGCATCAGGGCGATGACAGTAGAACAAATCCACATAGTCCGTTTGCAGGCGTTCGAGCGAGCCGTTGATACCTTCGATCAGACGCTTGCGATTGAGCGTGTTCTTCTCATTGACATTGTCATGCAAACCCCAGTAGATCTTCGTGGAAACCAGATAACTGCTGCGCCTCCAGCCCAACTTCTTGAGCGCTGCCCCCATCACCGATTCCGATTTGCCGCCCGCGTACACTTCGGCATTGTCAAAAAAGTTCACGCCATGTTCGTATGCCGCCGTCATCATCTCGACAGCGGAATCCACCCCCGCCTGATTGTGAAACGTAACCCACGACCCAAACGACAATTCACTGACGCGCAACCCTGTCTTACCCAACTGACGATAGTTCATTATGCCTCCGAAATTTTTGTACCGCAACCCTTCGATGAACTCAGGGCAGGCATTCATGTTGCGCCTGTGTCTCGCAAGATAAATCTTGCGGTACTTCTCGCTCCATTATAATCACCACATGCGAAAACCCCTGCTATTGCTTTTGTTAGCCATTTTGCTTTCCGCGTGCCAGCCCACTTCAGCAGATGCGCCGCCTGCCACCCCCACCACAGACGTTTTACTCCAGCCCTACCTTACCGCCACCGCTGCGCCAACCACAACTCCCAACATCCTGACTATCAGCGAAACCGCCATCCCCACCAACACGCCGCAGGTCTACATCATCCAGCAGGGCGACACCTTCAGCCAACTCGCCGAACAATTCAAAATTTCACAGGATCTTTTGAGAGCCGCGAACCCAGACGTGAACCCGAACACCCTCTCCGTCGGGGATACGATCATCATCCCAGACCCCTCCGCCCCTCTCGCCGCCGCCTCGACTCTCACGCCCGTGCCTGCTCCTGTCACCCAGGCAGTTTGCCACCCTACAGCAGATTCGGGACTGTGGTGCTTTGCTCTCATCCACAACGATACACCGAATTATCTCGAAAACGTCTCTGCCCAAATTACATTGTTCGATGAAAACGGAAACGTAATCGCCAAAGAAACCGCCTTCACGCCACTGGACATCATCGCGCCGAATTCATCATTGCCTGTGTATGTCTTCATCCCGAATGTTTCAGGAAACGCAACTCCACAAATACAGATATTAAGCGCCATGCAAGGCAGCGGAGCAAGCTACCTGCCCGCCACGCTCAATAACACCATCGCCCAAATTAGCTGGGACGGAAAATCCGCGCAGGTGAGCGGACAGATTCTATTGCCAGCCGAATCAAACGCCGCGGCCCAAGTCTGGGTCGCGGCGGTGGCGTACGATAAAAACGGGACAGTGGTCGGCATAAAACGCTGGGAGGGCGGAGCGCTCCAGCCTGGGACGATGACCAACTTCCAGTTTGCAGTAGCAAGCGTCGGCGGGGGCATCGAGGCGGTGGAGTTTTTCGTTCAAATCAGACCATAGACGATGGACGACGGACCATGTGTGATCTCATCGTCCATCGTCCACGGTCAATCGTCTACTTCCCTTCCAACCACATATATCTTTCGATGGGGATCGAAATCGGCGTAAAGACAAAGCCCTTCACATACGGCTTGACCAGTTCATACGAAAGCGAGTGCGTGGTGAAAATGACGGGAGCGTCATTCACGATGATCTGCTCGGCTCGCTGATACATGGCAATGCGCGTGGGCACATCCCGTTCGATGCGGGCGGCTTCGAGCAATGCGTCCAATTCAGGGTTGGAGTAGCCGCCATGGTTTTGCACCGACCCGCTGTGGAAAAGCACATCCGCAAAGTTTTCGGGGTCGGGGTAATCGGCGCACCAGCCGCCGCCAAAGATCTGACCGTGATTGCCGGAATAGATCTGTTCGTAATAATAGTTGTATTCGATATTCTCGATCTTGATCTGTACGCCAAGTTCCTGCTCCCACATCTCTGCCATCGCAGCCACGCTGACACTGACATAACTGCCAATCCCTGAATTTGTGTAAATGATCTCGGGCAGGTTTTCTGCGCCACCGTATTTGGATTGCTTGAGCAGGGTACGCGCCGCTTCGGGTTCATACGGCAAGCCTTGTAATTGATAATTAAAGCCCGGCAAGCCCGGCGGGTAGGGACCGACGGCGGGCAAGGCAAGCCCACGCAGGACAACTTCGATATAGCGCTGGCGGTCGAACACCATGCTAAACGCCTTGCGGACATTGACATCGTCAAATGGCGGCTGGGTCGTGTCGAAGACGACATAGCCCGTACATAGCCCGACACCCGTCAGCAGTTGCGCGTTGAGCGGCTCTTCGGGGTTGAGCATCCGTTCGGCGGAGTACAAGCCCACGCCCGCGAGGTCAACCTCACCCGTTTCGTAGAGGCGCACGTCATCGCCCGCATATAACTTCACCAACACATACGGAATGGACGGAGCGCCGAGATAAAAATCCGCATTCGCTTCGTAGGTGATGTATTCAAAGGTCTTCCATTCCCTCAACTTATACGGTCCTGTGCCGTTCGGCTGGCGCACCCACTCCTCCCCGATTTCCACATTTGCTTTATCAACGACAAACGCCGTGGCATACGTCAGCTTCAAGAGGAAGTATGGCTTGGGCGCATCAATGGTGACTTGCAGCGTTTTTTCATCAAGGATTTTCAACCCGCTGATGGATGTTGCCTGCCCTGCGACTTTTTCCCGCACGCCGAGGATATCGCCCAGATACGTCAGCGCCGTATCAGACTTAATCTCGGGGCTGGCTGCTCGTTCCCAGGAATAGACCACGTCCTGGGCAGTGACATCACGCCCATCATGGAATTTTGCATTCTCACGGAGCTTGAAGGTATAGAC
>JAUXWL010000280.1 GCA_030680155.1 Anaerolineales bacterium | reverse complement strand
CAGCCCTGCAAGCAGAATATATCACGATACTCGTACCTTTATCTTTTGGATAAAGTCCAGCTAAAACTCAACTTCAAAACGGCTGCATAAAAAAATTTCGGAGAGTTAATCGCTCTCCGAAATTTACTTAATACCTGCCTCTGTTCAAAACCACTTCAGCATTCGGCAAATCCTTCTCCCTCGCAGGGAAGACCTGCACGGCGCAGGCTTTGAATTCGGGAATCAACGCCTGCGGGTCGAGCGCGTCGTTGGTCAGCAAATTCGCGGCGGCTTCGTGGAAGTGCCAGGGCAGGAAGACCACGCCAACGGATGTTTTCTCCGTCACCGTGGCGCGGACGACGATCTCACCGCGTCTGCTCTGGACTTTGACAGGGTCGCCGTTTCTGATGCCGTGGATTTCTGCGTCGGCGGGATGAATCTCCACGCGGGCTTCGGGGTAGGTTTCGTTGAGCGCGGAGTTGCGCGTCATCGTGCCGCCGTGCCAGTGTTCGAGCAGGCGTCCCGTGGTGAGGATGAAGGGATATTCATCGTCGGCTTCTTCGCGCACGGGGACGTAATCCAACGAGTGGAATTTACCGCGTCCGCGCGGGAAGGTTTCGGTGAAGAGGGTTGGTGTGCCGGGGTGGTCGAGTGTCGGCACGGGGTAAATCAAGCCGACTTTTTCGATGCGTTCATAAGTGATGCCTGCATAATCGGAATTGACGCTGCCCATTTCGCGCAGAATTTCTTCGGGGTTGGAGTATGCCCAATGGCTTGTAGCAACCTCCAGTTTAGATTCGAGGCGCAGGGCTAGGTCGCAGATGATCCGCCAATCTTCGCGCGCCTGTCCGCGTGGGGCTTGCGCAGCGCGGACTCGTTGTACTCGTCTATCTGTATTCGAGAATGTGCCGTCTTTTTCGGCAAAAGGGGTGGCGGGCAAAAATACATCCGCGAACGCGCCAGACTCATTGATGAAAATATCCTGCGAGACGAGGAACTCAAGCTGCTGCATGTGCTTGCGCGTTTCATTGAGATTCGGCTCGGACATCATTGGGTTCTCGCCCATGATATATAACGCGCGGACACCGCCTTCGTGCGCATGGCTTAGAATTTCAGTGGTGGTGAGTCCCAGCTTGAGGCTCAAGCCGCCTTCTTCGATGTTCCATGTTTTTTCCCATCTGGCGCGGTTGTCGGGATTATCCACGCGCATGTAGCCAGGGTAATGAAAAGGCATACAGCCCATATCACTCGCGCCTTGCACGTTGTTTTGTCCGCGCAGTGGATTCAGCCCCGTGCCTTCGCGTCCAATGTGACCTGTGAGAAACGCGAGGTTGATCAACGCCAACGCGCTGGCAGTGCCGTGTGAAAGTTGCGAAATGCCCATGCCCCAATAAATGGCGGCTTTCTCGGCATTCGCATACAGACGGGCGGCTTTGCGAATATCCTCGGCGGGCACGCCTGAAAGTTCCTCGGCATATTCGGGCGTGAATTTCTCAAGCGACTCAAGAAATTCATCGAAACCTTCGGTACGCGACTTTACGAATTCCCAATTGACTAAATTTTCTTTGACAATCACATGCGCCATCGCAGAAAAAACGGGGACGTTCGTACCTGGCTTGAGCGGCAGCCACATCTCCGCCATGTCCACCAGGTCAATGCGGCGCGGGTCGATCACGATCATCTTCGCGCCATGGTTCTGAACGGCATCCTTCATTTGCAGCGAAATGATGGGATGATTTTCAGAGGTATTGGAACCCGTGACAATAAAGACATCATTCTGGATCACTTGCGAGGCAGTGTTGCTCATGGCAGAGGAACCCGTCGCTTGTTGCAATGCCACCACTGAACCCGCGTGACACAGACGCGTGCAGTGATCTACATTATTGGTACGGAAGATCGCGCGATACATTTTCTGCAAAAGATAATTATCTTCATTGGTGGCTTTAGCGCACGCATATACCGCCATCGCATCCGAGCCGTCGCGTTTGTAGATTTCAACCAGTTTATCGGCTGTAATATCGAGTGCGGTATCCCAATCCGTCTCCACCCAATCCCAAGGGGAGAGCGATGAGTGATCAGTCATCAGTGAGCGGTTGCCTAGTTCAGGCGCATCGCTTCTACTCTTCCACTGTTCACTGTTCACTGTTGACTGATTACTGTTCACTGTTGACTGATTACTGTTCACTGTTGACTGACTACTCCCCTCCAGTAAATACCTTCGCACAAGCGGCGACGTCACCCGTTTGGGATGATAGACAAAGTCGTAGCCGAAACGTCCCTTCACGCACAGATTACCCTGATTGACAGGGGAATCAAACGGGCTGGTCACCTTGTAAATAAAGTCATCCTTCACGTGCAGTTCCAACGTACAACCCACGCCGCAGTAGGGGCAGGTGGTGGTGGTGATTCTGTCGGGCTTGATCATTGGCTAATCCTCACTCGTGATGCGTAATTCGTAAAAGGCGCTTACGCTTCACGTATCACGCATTACTTTCGTTTCTTCCTGCCAGTATTCATCACTGAAATCTCTTGCGGGCTGACGCCCTGTTGAAGCAAATACTCGCGTTTCGACTTCAACGCGCCCGTCGGGCAGACCGCCACGCATTGTCCGCACAGCACACAGGATGTTTCAGGTATTGCCTTATCGAAGAACGTGCCGATCTGCGTTTCGTATCCGCGCCCATCGAAGTTGATCGCAAAAGTATATTGCGCATCGTCCGCGCAGACTTGCACACAGCGCCAGCACAACAGGCACTTCGAGTAATCGCGGATGTACATCGGGTTATCGTCCTTCACATCCGTCTCGCGGCGGTGCGCATCGGGGAAGCGTTCATCACTCGCGCCGTACTCTTTCATCATCCCCTGAATGTCAGCCGCCTCGGATAGATCCATCGTAGCGGACAGCATTTCCAAAATGGTCTTTCTTGCGCGGATAACCTTCTCGCTTCGCGTCTGGACTTTCATATTGTCCGCTGCTTTGACAATGCACGCAGGCTGGAGCACTCTCTGCCCCTCCACCTCAACGACGCAGATTCGGCAGACCGCATTCGCCGTGGTCGCTTCGTGAAAGCAGATGGTGGGAATATCGATCCCATTCTCGCGGGCTACATCGAGCAACGTCTGCTCATCTTGCGCGGTTACTTCCTTGCCGTCCATTAGAAATGTCACTGTCATGAGTTCACCTTTTTGAGTCAAACGTCAATTGACCTTTGACGTTTAACCTTCGACAAAGAGTTCCGGCCACAATTTCATTGCGGACAAAGTCGCACTCGCCGCCGTCTGACCAAGTCCGCAAATGCTCGCATCCGTCATCGTCCAGCCGACATCTTGCAGGCGGATAAAATCGTCCGCTTGCGCCTTGCCGTCCGCAATACGGTCAAGGATTTCCATTTGTCGCTGGGTTCCCATCTGGCAGGGATAGCATTTTCCGCAGGATTCGTGCGCGAAGAATTTACCCAACCGCTTCAACACATCGCGCATGTCACGGGTTTCGTCGAAGACCATCACCACGCCCGAACCGAGCGGGAGTCCCACCTCGCGCAGGTCTTCGAAGGTCATTTTCACGTCGAGATGTTCGGATGTGGCAAAGGCTCCCGCCGCGCCGCCGAAGAGAACAGATTTTAGTTTCCTTTTATTCGCAACACCGCCTGCCATTTTCAAAACGTCGCGCAAGGTGACACCAAAAGGAACTTCATACAAGCCAGGCTTAGTCACATCACCTGAAACGCAGAACAACTTTGGTCCGGGCGATTTCTCCGTGCCGATTGCACGGTATTCCGCCGCGCCTCTTTCAATAATCAACGGCACGTTGCACAACGTCTCAACATTGTTGATGACTGTCGGCCTGCCAAACAAGCCATTCGTCGTCGGGAAGGGCGGCTTGATACGCGGAAAGCCGCGCTTCCCTTCGATCGATTCAAACAGCGCGGTCTCCTCGCCACAAATGTAGGCACCAGCGCCGACACGGATTTCAATCTCAAAAGTCTTCAAATACCCCGCTGCCCTTGCTTCGTTCACAGCATTTTCCAAAACGGGAATGATGTACGGATATTCTCCGCGAATGTAGATATAGCCCCTGGTCGCACCGATGGCATACGCCGCAATACACATCCCCTCGATGGTACGATGTGGATCGTCCAACAACAAAATTCTGTCTTTGAATGTGCCCGGCTCGGATTCGTCCGCATTGCAGATGACGTATTTTTGATCCGCCTGCGCGCTCATCGCACCTTCCCATTTGATGCCCGTCGGGAAGGCTGCGCCTCCGCGCCCCACTAGGCCCGAAGCCTTGATCTCTGCGACCACAGCCTCGGGTTTCATCGTCAGGGCTTTTTGCAGCCCCTTGTATTCTCCGTATTTTTTTAAGGATGTCGTGCCATTGCCGCAGTTCTTCGTCAACTCGCGAATCGGACCGTAGACCGCAGACCGTGGACGGTCTGATTCCGCAGAGTCATCACTCACCATCCACCGTCCATCGTCCACCGTCCACACAGCGGGTGCAAGTTCGCACATGCCCAGGCAGGGACTCGGCTCGATGGTTAGATTCAACTCTGAGCTGGTCTGATGCGGTTTCACATCATGCTGCTTGCAAAGTCTGGCGAGGAGTCCATCCGCATCTTTCAAGGCACAGGCTTGGTCGATGCACACACGAATGACTTTACGTCCAAGAGGTTCGTTGTAGAACAAGGCATAAAATTCGATCACGCCATGTACATCTGCTAGCGGGACGCGCAGGCTTTTTGCGACTTCGGAAGCAACAGATTCGGGAAGCCAGCCATAAAGTTTTTGAGCCGCATGTAGGGCTGGCAAAAGCCCGGAACGGCCCAGGGGGATGAATTTTTCGATTGCTGGTTTCAGAGGGGCGAGATCAATATCAGACATTAATTCTCCAATATGGCTAGTATACCCGAAGGGCATTTTACAACCGATGACATTTTTCGTGACTTGAGGCACTTCCGAATTCAGCCATGATTATATATAATATATAATCATGGCGTCAATGATAGAAAAAGAACTTACCCACAAACCCCTTAAGGAAGAAATCTACGATGCGCTCCATCGTCAGATCATCGCAGGGAAATATTCACCCGGCGACTGGCTGCGGCAGGAGGATATTGCCAGCCAGATGGGCGTGAGCATGACTCCCGTGCGCGAGGCGCTGGACCTGCTGGTCGCAAAAGGCATTGCCGAACGTGTGCCGTATCGCGGGGTGCGTGTGCGGGAGATGTCTGCCAAGGATGTTGTCGAAGCCTACGGAATGCGCCTGCTTCTCGAAGCGATGATCGCGAAGGAAGCGGCGTTGAATATTACGCCTGAGCAGACCACAAAACTTGAAGCGATCATGGACGAAATGGACAGGCATGTGGAATTGAATGAGATGCCGCAGGAGCGGCAGTTGAGCCGCGAATTCCATGCCGCGATAGCGGAGGCATCGGGGAACAGCCTGTTGATCCAATTATATGCCATCGTTTCCAATGCCTTCCCAGACTGGCTTTTATATGAAGCGCTCTACCGCAAACCTGAATTGGTTTCAGGCAGTGTGGCGCAAACGCACGATGAACATGCCGCCATTCTGGAGGCGTTCAAAAAGCGAGACCCTGACCTGGCCGTGATGGTCTCGCTGGAGCACGTCATGGAATCAGGCAGGTGGCTGGAGACGTATCGCGATGTTCCCGCAAAATTTTTGCGTGAAAAAGAAAAACAAGTGGAACACTTGATCAAAAAATCAAAGTAACCAGGAGGCAGTATGTCGGAAGAAATCGAGAAATTGTTTAAAGACATGGCACAAAGCATCATCGACGGGGATTCGGATATTTCTGTTGAACTTGCGCAAAAGTCCATCGAGATGAGCGTCCCGCCGCTGGATGCCATCACCAAGGGGTTTGTGGTGGGCGTCAATTACATCGGGGATCAGTTTGGGCTGGGAGAGGCGTTTTTGCCTGAGTTGGTGATGGCGGGCGAAGCGATGAAGGCGGCAGTCGCAGTACTGGAGCCTGAATTGATCAAACTTGGTGAAGCCCGCGAGATCATGGGGCGGGTCGTCCTGGCCACGGTGGAAGGTGACATCCACGAGATCGGCAAGACGCTGGTCGGCACGATGCTGAGTGCTTCCGGCTTTGAAGTGGTTGACCTCGGCGTGGACCAACCCGCCGACAAGATCATCGGCAAGGCATTGGAGATCAACGCAGACCTGATCGGCATGAGCGCCCTGCTCACCACCACGATGGTACGCCAGCGCGAAGTGATAGAAGAACTGGACAAGGAAGGCTTACGTCCGCGCATCAAGGTGATGGTCGGCGGCGCGCCGATCACCCGCGACTGGGCAACCAAGATCAAAGCCGACGGCACCTCGGAAGACGCTGTCGGCGCGGTGGCGCTGGCGAAGCAGTTGATGGGGAAGGAGTGAGAAGTAATAAGTAACGAGTGAGAAGTAACGAGTGATGAGGTTTTTTCCTGATTCTCATATCTCGTTTCTTGTTTACTTGTTTACTCGGTTCTCATTTCTCGTCAACTCGTTACTCAACAATCAGAGAGAGAAGGGAGACACCATGCCTCGGGAGGGCTTATGTCTCACAAAAAGATCAAAACGATCAGCAACCCCAAGCTGAAACTGGAAATATTAACAACCGAAGATGTACGGAAAATCCACGACGCGACTTTGCACATCATTGAAAACGTCGGTGTGCGCTTCCCATCCAAACGGGCGTTGGAGATTTGGGAATCCGTCGGCGCGGATGTGGATCACGAAAAGAAAATCGTCAAGGTCAAGCCTCACATCATAGAAGAGGCGTTGAAGAAATGTCCGCCCGCGTACACGCTCGCGGCGCGTGATCCGCAACAGGATTTGCAACTCGACGGCAACCACGTCCACCTCGGCACGGATGGCTGCGGCGTCGAAGTCATTGACATCCACACCAAGGAAAAGCGTACCTCCTGTTTGCAGGATGTCCGCGACATTGCCCGCGTCGCTGACGCCACGGCAGAGGTTGCATTCCACTGGGTTCCCCTTTCTGCGCAGGATACACCTGTGGAATCGCGCGGTCTGCACGAACTGAAAGCCGTGTGGGAAAACTCCACCAAGCATGTGCAGACCGAGTCCATTTACAACGTGGAGGAAGCCAAAGCCTCGATGGAAATGGCGATCATCGTCGCAGGCAGCAAAGAGGAATTACGCAAACGTCCCGTCCTCTCTTTGATGCAATGCACCGCGCCTCCACTCGGACACGACGGCGGGTCGCTCGACGCAGCTTTGATCGCCGCCGAACATGGCGTCCCGACCGGCTTCATGACGATGACAGCCTGCCTGACAACAGGTCCCGCCACCATGGCGGGCACGCTCGCCGTCGGCAACGCGGAAGTGATCGCCGCCACTGCCCTGCTCCAGCTTGCTTACCCAGGCTCGCCCGTTTTCTACGCCGCAGCACAGACCGCATCTGATCCACGCACGGGCGTGTACACAGGCGGCGGACCCGAAGACTTTCTCTTCGGTGCAGCGACCAACGTGCTGGCAGACTTTTACAACATCCCGCTCTCGATGGGATCGTTCGCCACAGGCGCAAAGGAACCGAACTGGCAGGCTGGTCTTGAAGGCAGTCTCTCCACCTTCATGGCAAGTGTGGTCATGTCTGACATGCTGCTGGGGTGCGGATTCCTGCACGGCAGCCGCATCTGGTCGTATGCGGAGATGATGATGGACTGCGAGATCTTCTCCATCATCGAAAAAATGATGCGCGGCATCGAAGTCAACGAGGAGACGCTTGCACTGGACTCGATTACTGCGGTGGGTCCCGGCGGACATTATCTTGCCCAGAAGCACACCCGCAAACACATGCGCGAGTTGTTCATGCCGCAATTCCTCGACCGTCGTCCCTACTCCACATGGGAAGACAAAGGCGACGACGCCCGCGACTGGGCGCTCGAAAAAGCCCGCAAGATATTAAAGGAACACCAGCCCGATCCGCTGGATGAAAAAGTCAGTAAAGAGTTTGAAAGAATTATCAAATCGGTAGAAAAGAAGTAACGAGTAACAAGTGAGAAGTGAGAAGTTGCACAACCAACTTTTTACTTCTTACTTCTTACCCATAATCTCTTTCGCCAAAGAGAAACCAACCCCCAATTAGAGGTGTCTGATGAGACCGAAACTAACTTTACTCAGTGACGAGATTATTGCCCGCATTCTGGCGGAGGCGTATGAACTGCTGCTGAAACCCGGCATCAAAGTCCAGAATGAAGAGGCGCGGGAAATGCTCAGGCGCGAAGGCGTGGTCATTGATCCCGAAACGCATGTCGCGCAGATCCCCGCTTCGCTCGTTCAACGCGCATTGGAAAGTGTGCCGCGCGAGTTCTATCTGTACGATTACGACGGCAATCCCACCGTCCATTACGGCGGCGACTCTGTCCACTTTGACCCTGGTTCATCAGGTATCGCCATGCTCAACCCCGAAACCCTGGAGCATGACACCACCGAAACCGAGCATCTCATCCGCCTGCTAAAAGTAGCGGAGCAGATACCCGAATACGACGCGCAATCCACCGCCGTGATCTGCCACGATGTCCCCCGAGAAATTCAAGACTCGTACCGCCTGTATCTCGTTTTGCTCCATTCCAAGAAGCCCATCGTCACAGGCGCGTTCACCAACAAGACCGTGCAGGAAATGATCGACATGCTTGCGCTATTCGCGGGCAGCGCGGAAGTTGCACGCAAAAATCCGCGCGCCATCTTTGACGTGTGCCCTGCTCCCCCACTCATTTGGAGCAACTTCGGTGCGGGCAACCTCATCGCACTTGCGCATTCAGGCATCCCTGCCGAGATCGTCTCCGTGCCGCTTTCGGGCGCGGCGGCTCCTGTCACCATGCTGGGCACAGTCACCCAGCACACCGCGGAATGTTTTGCGGGTATCGTCATTCACCAGCTCGCCAAGCCTGGATCGCCCATCGTGTGGGGCGGCGCGGCGGCCATCTTCGACATGCGCAAAGGCGCCACCCCAATGGGCGCAGTCGAAACCGCCATGCTCGACTGTTCATACGCGCAAGTCGCAAAGACACTCAACATGCCAACACACACCTACCTCGGCGCAACGGATTCAAAACTCGTGGACGCGCAAGCCGGACTCGAAAGCGGCATCAGCGCCATGATCGGCGCGTTGAGCGGCATCAACATGATCTCCGGCTCCGGCATGTTGGATTTTCTCGCCTGCCACAGCGCGGAGAAACTCGTCCTTGACGCGGAAGGAATCGCGATGGCGAAGCGCCTGATCGGCGGCGTCAAGCAGCACACCGACACCCTCGCCACAGGTTTCTACGACGACAAGATCAACTTCAAAGGCGGCGACTTTCTCAAGCAGAAGATCACCATGCAGTTATTCCGCGAAGAACAGCACCTTCCAGGCAGTGTCATTGACCGCGACTCGACCAGAGCCTGGAAAGCCGCCGGCAGTCTGGATGCCTTCGGCAGAGCCAAACTCCGTGTGCAGGAATTGCTCGCCTCATACTCCCGCCCTGAACTTGATCCCAACCAGATAGAGCGTCTCCACTCGTACATGCTCGACCTCGCCAGGAAAGCTGGCATCGAAGAATTGCCCAGGCTGGAAGAATATGAACCCGCGTAATTTGCGTTCTCTAACGCAATGATGAACGGCGTTAGAGAACGCCTTCTACGCAATGATCCTCCTGGGTTGAAAAGAAGTAAAAAGTAAAAAGGTACGAGTAATAAGTTAGACCCACTTTACTCGTTACGTTTCACCTATTACTTATTACTTTTTACTCATTACTCTCTCAGGAGGCACCCATGCAACCCAAACTATCCCTGCTCGACGACGCCCTGATCGCCCGCATCCTCGACGAAGCCTATCAACTGATGCTCAAGCCTGGCATCAAGGTACAGAACGCCGAAGCGAGAGGACTGCTCGCCGAAGCAGGCGCGGACGTGAACGAAGAGACGCAGGTCGTCCGTATTCCAGAGCGGATCGTCCGCAAGGCGCTGGAAACTGTCCCTCGCCAGTTTTATCTCTACGACTACGAGGGCAATCCCAAAGTCCAGTACGGAGGCGATGCGGTTCACTTCGACCCAGGCTCCTCGGGCATCTCCGTCCTCATCCCAGAGACGCTGGAACACAAGACCGCCGAAACCGACGACCTGCTGCGCGTCATCAAAGTGACGGAAAGCCTGCCGCAATACGACGCGCAATCCACGGCGGTGGTCTGCCATGATGTGCCAAAAGACATTCATGACCTGTATCGTTTGTATCTGGTCATGATGTATTCGAAGAAACCGATCGTTACGGGCGCGTTCACCAACCAGACCGTGCATGCAATGATCGACATGCTCGCCATCTTTGCGGGTGGACGCGACAACCTACGAACCAAACCACGCGCCATCTTCGATGCCTGCCCTTCGCCTCCGCTAATCTGGTCAAACTTTGGCGCAGGTCAGTTGATCGAACTCGCAAGAGCAGGCGTTCCCGCTGAGATCGTCTC